>JACCZO010000390.1 GCA_013695925.1 Chthoniobacterales bacterium | reverse complement strand
CTTCCAGCCCGTCGCATCGCATCAGGCAGGCAAGATGCCCGCCTGCCGAGTCAGGCTGGAAGCCTGACTTCCGTCCGGAGCCCGACTTTTAGACGCCCTCTTAAACGCGCGAACGGCGGCGGCCGTTGTTGCGAGAGTATTTCACCGGTTTGCGCTTCGGTTCTATCTTCGTTAGGCCGGTGCCGCTTTTTACTTCCATGATCTGGTCGCGGAGCAAGGCGGCGCGTTCGAATTCGAGGTTGGCGGAGGCGGTTTGCATCTCTTCTTCCAACTCGCGCAAGAGCTCGGTGAGATTGAAGTCGCCGCCGGCTTCCTGGATAACGGCGGCCGCGATTTCGCGGCCGCGCAGGATGGTATGCAGGCTTTCCTGCACGGCGCGCCGGACGGTGGTCGGGGTGATGCCGTGCTTTTCGTTGTACTCCATCTGCTTGGTGCGGCGGTAATCGGAGATCGAAATCAGGGCCTGCATGCTTTGGGTGACGGAGTCGGCGAAAAGGACGACCTCGCCGTTGATATGGCGGGCGGCGCGGCCAGCCGTCTGGATGAGCGAGGTCTGGCTGCGTAGGAAGCCTTCCTTGTCGGCGTCGAGGATGCAGACTAACGAGACTTCGGGAAGGTCGAGGCCTTCCCGAAGAAGGTTGATGCCGACGAGGATGTCGAATTCGGCCGCGCGCAGGCCGCGCAGGATTTCGACCCGCTCGATGGTGTCGATGTCGCTGTGCAGATAACGCACTTTCAACCCGACATCGCGCAGGTAATCGGAGAGATCTTCGGCTGTCCTTTTTGTGAGGGTGGTAACGAGGACGCGCTCCTGGAGATCGACCCGCTGGCGGCAAAGCTCGATCGTGTCGTCGATCTGGTTCTTCAAACCCTTGAGCGTGATCCGCGGATCGAGCAATCCGGTCGGACGAATGATTTGCTCCACGACAAGCGGCTTGCCCGAGGTGCGGACGTCGAACTCCGACGGAGGCTGGTCGGTGCGGCTCAGTTCCTTGGGCGCGGTGCCGGGCAGGACAAACGGGACTTCTTCTTCAATCCCAATGCGGTCGCGCTTGTGCGGGAAATAGCCGGTGTTGCCGACGACGCTATTCTTGATCTCAAACTCCGCCGGGGTGGCGCTGACGTAGACGAGCTGGTTCGCGTTGCCCATGAACTCGGGGAAATTGAGCGGCCGGTTATCGAGCGCGCTCGGGAGACGGAAACCGTACTCAACCAGAACGGTCTTGCGCGATTTGTCGCCTTCGTACATGCCGCCGATCTGCGGGATGGTGGCGTGGGACTCATCGATCACAAGCAGGAAATCTTTTGGGAAAAAGTCGAGGAGGGTGAACGGTTTCGAGCCCGGCGGACGACCGGAGAGATGGCGTGAATAATTTTCGATCCCGTTGCAGAAGCCCATCTCCTGCAGCATCTCGAGGTCGTATTCCGTCCGCATTTTGAGCCGTTGCGCTTCGAGGAGTCGGCCCTGCGATTCGAGAAAGATGATCCGCTCATCGAGTTCAGTGCGGATTGAACTGAGCGCGCGGTTCAATTTGTCCGCCGGCGTGACGAATTGTTTCGCCGGGAAGAAAGTCATCACGCCTAACGACTCGTGGGCGTGCCCGGTGAGCGGATCGAAACGCGTGATCGCATCCAACTCGTCGCCGAAAAATTCCAGCCGGACCGCTTCCTCGTCCGCGGTCGCGGGATAAACCTCGACCACGTCTCCGCGGACCCGGAATTTTCCCCTAACGAAGTTCATGTCGTTGCGCTCGTAGAGCATGTCGACGAGCCGTCCGAGCACCGCCTCCCGCGAAATTTGCTGGCCGCGTTTCACGGTCAGGAGCATGCGCAGATAATCCTCCGGCGAAGTCACACCGTAGATACACGAGACGCTCGCGACCACGATCGTATCGCGGCGCGAAAGGAGCGCGCTCGTCGCGGAAAGGCGGAGCCGCTCGATCTCCTCGTTAATCGAAGAGTCCTTCTCGATGTAGGTATCGGAGCGCGGGATGTAGGCTTCCGGTTGGTAGTAATCGAAATAGCTGACGAAATACTCGACTGCGTTGCCGGGGAAGAATTGCTTGAACTCCGAGTAGAGCTGCGCGGCCAGCGTCTTGTTATGCGAAATGATGAGCGCCGGGCGGTCGAGCTCCTTGATCACGTTGGCGATCGTGAAAGTTTTCCCGGAACCGGTGACGCCGAGGAGGGTCTGGTGGCGATTGCCGGCCTCGACCGACTTGAGCAGCTTGGCGATCGCCTGCCCCTGGTCGCCGCGTGGCCGGTAGCTGGATTCGAGCTGGTAGGACATTCGTGGCAATATGCTCCATGCGGGAGCGCGCACAACGCGCCGCGGCGCATGTCCGGCTCTTAGGTCAGCACCAGTTTTTGCCACCTTTCCTATGAAATTCAGTCTCTTCTCGGCCGTCGCGGCCGGGCTCGCCATCGCCGCCGTCAGCGCCCGGGCGGACGACTTTTTCGTCGCTAATTTCGGGATCAACACGATCACGTAATACGACGCCATCGGCAGCGACTCGTCCTTCACCAAAGCTTTCATCAACGGCCCCTACGGCCTCGCCGTCGTAGCTCGGGATGATTCGTTCGTCGTGCCGCAGTGCAGCTTATCGGCCAAGGCGGCCAGACCGGACAGGCGGTGGTGCGCGTCATCGGTCCATCGCTCACTACTGTGCCCGATGCGCTGATCGATCCAACGTTGGATCTTTTCAAGGCCGAAGGGACGCTGGCGGCGCAGAACGACGACTGGAAGGACACAAACGGCGCCGCCATCGAGGCAACCGGTCTTGCGCCGACCGATTCGCACGAGTCCGCCCTCCCGCCGACATCGCGCCTGGCCTATACCGCCATTGTGCAGGGTAAATCCGGCGAGTCCGGTGTCGGCTTGGTCGAGGTCTATTACCTTCCGTAAATCGAGGAAACTTGGGGGCCCGGTAGGTCACTCGCCCCGCGGGCGACGATGTCAGCCAACATGTTTCGTATTTTACGATACTTCTGGACATTTTCCCCTCGTACGCTAGGATCAGGGGAAGCCTTTTTACCCGGCTTCCGCTGTCGCTTATGACCAAACTTCCTTCGGCCCTGGCGGCCATTTTTTTTCTCCTTTTTGGCACCTTGGCGCTCCACGCGCAAACCATCCCGCTCGTCCCGGAACGCGCCGGTCACGCTGCGACTTTGCTTCCTTCCGGCAATGTGCTCATTAGCGGCGGTGTGAATGAGAATGCGACTCTCTCCTCGGCGCTTCTATACAATCCCACTACCAACATTTTTACCGCGACCGGGTCGATGATCACGGCGCGAGCCAATCACACCTCAACTTTGCTCTATACCGGCAAGGTCCTGGTAACGGGCGGCGACAACAGCGTGGCGACTTTGCAGTCGGCCGAACTCTACGATCCGGCGACCGGGACCTGGACCCAGACCAAGATAGGAATGAAAGCTGTCCGGACTCAGCATACGGCGACCGTGCTCTGGGACGGGAAAGTTCTGCTGGATGGCGGCAAGAGCGCCGATGTTTATAACCCGGCGGACGACACTTTTACCGCCACGACGGGTCTGCCCGTTAACCGCAAGAGTCATATGGCCTCGCTGCTGCCGGATGGCACGGTTCTTATTACTGGTGGTTACGTCGATAACATCTCGAGCAAGACGGCTGAGATTTACGATCCGAATACGCAGATCTTCACTCTCCTGGCGAATACCATGGGTATCGCGCGAGCGAACCACACTTCCACTCTTCTTCCCTCGGGCGTGGTTTTCATTACCGGGGGATTCTCTGGCACCAGTCCGCACAAGGAGACAGAAGTTTACGATCCAGCCAGCAAGACCTTCACGTCGGATACCAACATGCTTTATAACCGCTCCAATCACCGGCCGATTCTGCAGGGTGACGGCCGCGTTCTGATTGTCGGGGGTGTGACTTTGGAGAGCGGATTTCTGGCCGCCGACGAAGTTTATGATCCCGCGACTAAGACCTGGACTCTCTACGATTCGCTGGTGGAAAATCGAGCAGGCCATACCGCAACGGCGTTGCTCAGCGGCAAGGTCCTTGTCGTGGGCGGGGTCACCGGCAACCAGACTCTGCAGTCGGCGGAAATTCTCGATCCGGTCACGCATGCCTTCACCAATATCGGGAACATGAAGGCGCCACGGAATGAGCATCGCGCGACGTTGTTGAACGACGGCAAAGTCTTATTGGAAGCGGGTAGCACCGACGCGGTCAACCTGATTTCCGCGGAGCTTTTTGATCCTTCGAATAACTCTTTCACCCTGGTTGGCTCGATCAAGGATGCGCGGAAGAGTCATACCGCAACGAAGCTTCAGGACGGACGTGTCGTGATCACCGGAGGCAAGGGGGGGCGCGGTGGTGATCTCACCACTGCGGAGGTTTACGATCCCACGACTCAGTTATGGCATTTAGCCACCCCGATGGCGGAAGAACGAGCTCTTCATACGGCCACGCTGCTGAACAGCGGGAAGGTCCTGGTGGTAGGCGGCGTGCAGACCGGGGGCGGAGTCACCGCCACCACGGAACTTTTTGATCCGGTCACGGAAACATTCAGTCTTAGCGGTTCGCTTGCGCTCGGCCGGAAGCGGCATCGTGAGAGTCTGCTTTTGAGCGACAAAGTCCTGGTCTCGGGAGGCAACTTCCTCGAGAACGGGGTAGGGGGTGGCGAGCGTGAAACCGACACGGCTGAACTCTACGACCCGGCCACCGGGTTGTGGACCAGTGTTGAAAACATGAGCAGCGTGCGGGCGGAACACGAATCCACGCTGCTGACGGATGGCACCGTCCTTATTTCGGGAGGTATCCTTATCCAGACCCCTTCTGAAGTCTATAACCCCTCGGCGCTGGCCTTCTCCGACGTCGGAGAAATGGTTCAGACCCGTGGGCGTCACGTTGCCTTGCGTCTGAAAAATCCGGCCTGGGGATCGCTCGTTGGCCACGTCTTGGCTATCGGCGGAGATGTCACCGGTGGATCCGTCTTTGGGGGCGGTCAGCAGGCCTTTGATTCTGTTGAAATCTACGATCCTGCAACCAGTCAGTTCAGTTCCTTCGGGACCATGACGGTGGCGCGCCAGAATCATTCGGCCACAGAATTGGATGATGGCCGCATTCTCATCGCGGGCGGCGTCGGCCGGCCTTTTGTGAGCGCGACCGGCGAGCTCCTGGACGGGCCAACGCCCAGCCCAACGCCGCCTCCGACCCCGACGCCAAGTCCAACTGCGACGATCTCTCCTTCACCCTCGCCCAGCCCGAGCGCCACCCCGGCTGAGAGTAAACCGCTGAATATCTCGACTCGCGGCGATGCGCAGACGGGAGAGCGGGTTTTGATTGGCGGCTTCATTCTCACCGGGGGGACAGAATCAAAGAGCGTCATCATCCGGGCGATTGGGCCATCCTTGGCTTCGAGCAATCCGCCAGTGGCGGGCGCGCTGGCCGATCCGGTGCTGGAGTTACATAAGTCGGATGGGAGCGTGATCACCAACGATAACTGGAGAGACACTCAGCCCACGGCGATCGAGGCGAGCGGTCTGGCTCCGACAAATGATCTCGAAGCGGCGATCATCGCCACCCTCGTGCCGGTGGATCCGGCGGTGCCTGGAAGCGGGATTTACACGGCTATCGTTTACGGGAAAGATAGCGGAACTGGCATCGGCTTGGTCGAAGTTTACGACTTGGATGATCCTAACGTGGCCACCTATCTGGCTAATATCAGTACCCGTGGCTATGTTCAGTCGGGCGATAAGGCGATGATCGGCGGCTTCATCATCGGAGCAGGAGCGGTGACCGGCGATGTCGTTGTGCGCGCGATCGGTCCATCCCTCACTGGAGTGACCGATGCGCTGCAAGATCCGACCCTAAGTCTCTACAACGCTCAGGGCCTTGTCGTGGGATTAAACGATGACTGGCAGACGCCGTCGGGCAGCGAAGTCGCAGCGACCGGGCTGGCGCCGAGTGATCCACGCGAGTCGGCAATCCTCGCCTCCCTCCCGCCGGGAGCCTATACCGCACTGGTCGAGGGCAAGGATGGATCTTTAGGGATCGGCCTGGTCGAGGTTTATTACCTCCCTCCGCCAGTTTCGAAGTAAGTCGATCTCGCGCCGGAGTCTTTTAAAGCCAGGTTAATTGGCTCAATCTGTTAATCTCTGCTCCAACTGTCGTAGCGCTTTTACCTGCAGCTGCCCCTGACGATTCTGCTCCATGATAAGGAGGCAGCTTAACTGCCGCCGCTGCCGGTCCCAGTCGCACAGCCTTCTTCAAGGTGCAACGGACGGGCTCCGTCCCAAATCTTTCAGGCCATGCCGCCTCGTTTACGCCTCTTCGTCTCTCTCTTCTTGGGTCACATTTGTAAACGAGGACGGAATTGCCAAGCCCCAACTACAAGCGCAAGCTCGCCAGCTTGTCCCGAAGAAATGGAGAGGCCTGTCTCTAGTTCAGATTGTAGACTTCCACCAGGGCGACTCCCGTCGTGCTATTCTTGCCTTGAACAATAGCGGTGTAGCTACCCGTCGGTAGAGTCGTGTAGATTGCGCTTTCGCGAGAGTCACCCGGGGCAAAGTTAGCGTTCTGCAAAAGAGTGGCTTGTGCGGGATCATCCTGCCAGTCATCGTTCGTCGCGATGGTCGCGCCGTTGCTGTCATGTAACTCCAGGGTGGGATCGACCAGGGCATCGCTTACCCCTAAGGCGCCGAGCGAGGGACCGATCGCGCGCACCACCACGGTCGCGTCGGCCGCTCCCATGGGACCGATAATGACGCCGCCAATCATAACATTGTCGCCGGTGCCGACAAAGCCCCGGGTGCTGACATTGGCAAGTTGCGAGCTGACAATCGCGTCGAGGTCATAGACTTCCACCAAACCAATCCCGGTGGTGCCGTTGGCGCCAGTGAGAATGGCGGTATAACTACCAGGATCCAGCACAGCAACAATCGCGGCTTCTGAGTCATCCTGCGGACCCAGGCCGGTGGCAGCAATCTGCGACTCCTGTGAGTCTTTCCAGTTATTGTTCGCCAGGATAGTACCGTCCGACTTGTGTAACTCCAGCGCCGGATCGCCGAGGAAATTCTGCACGCCTCCCGCGGCCAGGGAAGGGCCAATCCCTCGCACGAGCACGTTCTTCGGCGTCGTTCCGCTAACGATAAAGCCCCCAATGCCGACCTTGTCGCCCGTGTCCACCATCAAACGCGTTGAGATATTTTGCGATTGCACCGGCGCGGGGCTGGAGCCTTCCGTGATCGATAAAAAGGTGTTTGCCGGCACAGACTGGATGACATCGACGATGCCGCTCGGCCAGGTGATTCTCACCGTTGCAGTCGAGGAAGTGCCAATGCCGAAATGGAGAGGGCCATCGCCTTGCGAGCCCCACTCCCCGCCGCCGCCGCCGTTATTTTGTCGGAAAGCAATCGCGCCGTCATGAATCACGGTCACACGCGCACCGATCCCGCGCTTGTTCGACTGCACTCCTGTGAGATAGAGCTTTATGTACTGATTGCTGCCGCCGTTGTTCTGAAGGAGAAAGTGCTTTCCCTTATTGGCGTCGCCGGTTGTAAATCCCGGTCCGATGCCATCTTTGATACAGAGGTCGAGAAAACCGTCCTCGTTGTAATCGCCCCAGGCTGCCAGCTTGTGCGCAGAGGTCGTCTCACCATCTTCCAGTGCGACCCCTTCCTCCGTTCCGACGTCGGTGAATGTCCCATCACCGTTGTTATGGTAAAGGATGTTGGCATTGCCCGGTCCGATGATTCCGGTCCCAGGGCGAGCCACGAACAGATCGAGAAAACCATCGTTGTCGTAGTCCCCCCAGACGGCGGCCCAAGTGTCCGTACTGTCATCGGCGCCTGCCGCCTGCGCCACCTCGATGAAGGTGCCATCGCCGTTATTGCGATAAAGGACGTTCCTCTGATTCCCGTTCCCGCTCGAGTTACCATGGGAAACGTAAAGGTCGATTAGGCCGTCGTTGTTATAATCACCCCAGGCAAGGCCCTGAGAGTTCACTGCCGGAGTGAGGCCGGCGGTGGTTGTGACATCGGTGAACGTCCCGTCGCGATTGTTATGGTAGAGAGCTTCAGCCGTCCCGTTGCCGCTGAAAGCCGCGTCCATCCAACCATCGTTATCGTAGTCAGCGAAGGAAACGATGGAGCCCTCGGTGACGCCGTGGGTGGCGTCCGCCAGGCCGCCTGCCCCAGGGACCTGCGTAAACGTCCCGTCCCCATTGTTATGGTAGATAACGTTGGCGGCAGTTTCGCCGACGAGGTTGGGGATATTCTTCACAAAAATATCCAGCTGGCCGTCGTTCTCGTAGTCAAAGAAGAACGAGCATTCACCGTAGTCTCGGGCGAGCTGTATGCCGACTGCCGGGTCGCTGCTCACATACTCCCATTTCGCGTTCCCGAGTCCTTTAAAGAGGAGGTCATAGGTCGGGGCGTTCCCGCCTCCTTGGAAAGGGGGCTCGGCGATATAAATATCGAGGATGCCGTCACTGTTGTAGTCACCGAGCGAGACTCCCTGCCAGGCGCCCGTGTCGTTCGTCGCCTGTTCCATGACGCCGGAGCTATCGACGACATCGATAAACGTCCCGTCACCCTGATTGATGTAAATATACGGCGGGAGCCCTCCTTCCTTCACCCCACTTTCCGTTTCATGATTCGGCACGAAGAGGTCGAGCCGTCCATCGTTGTTGAAGTCGCCCCACAACGGATTGCCCCAGGCCCGGGTCAGATCACGGTGCAGCCCCGCCTCGACCGACACATCGGTAAATTGCTGCGCGAAAGCCGTGACCGCCACGAGAGCGAAAACGGACGCGAAAAAGATAGTGCGTTTGTTCATAGAAGTGGTCGCTGGCGGGGATTGTGAAGAGGTAACTTTTGACAGTCTTTGAAGAAATTGTCAATCGATTTTGGCATGAATCAAGGCGCCCTCCCAGTCATTTTCTCCCTTGGGCCAGCCGCCGCTTGGCGCTGTGCATCAGCACCCAGTTTGCCAAACCCGCATGGGTGACGAATGCCGGGGCCCAGGCAGGCGGCACCTTTTTCACATTGGAGCGTGCCGCATACCCCGTCCGACATGCGGCCTGGCAGGAGGTGGGTTACACCACGGAGAAGCTGCTCGACGCGGGTCGGCAGATCATTGACGCCTCCATGACCGCCTTTCCGGATCAATACGATCACCCTTGCGATCGCTGGGGGACGGCAACCTCGACCCGGAACGTGAACTATGCCGCGCGCAACGCCGTCCCCGCGCGCGCCGGTTGGCCCGGGCGCCTGATCGTGCAGAAAAACAGTCTCGCCACCTCTAATCCGCCGGCGCCCGGCACCGACACCGTCTATCAGGTTCTCTGGACAGCCGGCGCACCGGCACGAATTTCCGAGCGTGCTAGAATGCGAAATCCAGCCGCTCTTTCCGCCGATGAAAACCAAAGCCGCCCACAAGACCGCCAACATCCACGCCGTCGTCGGCTCGGATGAGAGCACGGTGAAATCTGTGGCGGCCGAGCTTGCAGCCGAGCTCACCCCGGAAGGGGCCGGCGATTTTGGAGTCGAGACAATCGATGGTTGCGCCGATAACGCTGACCAGGCCGCGGCGCGCATTCGGTCCACGATCGAGGCGTTGCAGACACTGCCTTTCTTCGGCGGCGGGAAACTTGTCTGGCTGAAGAACGCAAATTTTCTGGCGGACAACAAGATCGGTGGTTCGGCCGCGGTACAGGATGCGCTGGAAGAACTGAGCCACGCCCTGGAGGGCGATCTCGGCGACGGGGAAGTGAAATTCCTCCTCAGCGCTCCGGAGGTGGACAAGCGCCGCTCGTTTTACAAAGCGCTCGCGAAACGCGCCGAGATGCAAATCTTCGACAAACTCGACTCCAGCCGCAGCGGCTGGGAGGAAGCCGCGCTTGATCTCGTCCAGTCGTTAGGCCGGGAGCGCCAGCTCCGTTTCGAAGAGGAGGCGCTAGATCTTTTTGTCCTTCTCACCGGCGGCGAGACGCGCACGCTTCACAACGAGCTGGAGAAAATCGATCTGTTCCTCGGCGAAAACGAGCGCCTCGTGACCCTGAAAACGGTCCGCACGCTCGTCCCGATTTCGCGCGCGGGCGTCATCTTCGAGCTCGGCAACGCCCTCGCCGCGCGCCGTCTCGATCATGCCCTCGCGCTCGTCAGGCGATTGCTCGATCAGGGGGAATCGGCCATCGGCATTTTGCTCGTCGCTATCATCCCGACAGTCCGCAATCTCCTCCTCGCGAAAGACCTCATGCAGCGTCACCGCCTGCCCAAGCCGGGTGCGCCCTTCTCTTTTATTTCGACTTTGAACCGCCTCCCGGCGGAAGCGACTGCCCACCTGCCGCGCAAGAAAGACGGGTCGGTCAACGGCTACACGTTAGGCATTGCCGCCATGCAGGCGCATCGATTTGAGACCGAGCGCCTCGTCGCCGGGCTGGAGGCCTGTTTGGCCGCCAACCTGCAAATCGTCACCAGCCAGCTCGATCACGAACTGATCCTGAACCAGGTGGTGGTGAAGCTGCTCGTTTAGGGCGCGGTCGGTTCCGTTTGTTTGCGCGCCATCGGCCCGACCCACGGAATGTCCCAGCGCACGCCACTGAAAGCTTTCACGATCGCGATGATGAGCACGATGAGAAACCCGACGTAGATGAGCACTGCCAGAAAACCCCAGAAAGCAGCGAGCAGCCCGCCAATCGCGGGAACTTGACTCAGGATCCAAAAGAAAATCGATGACACGAACCAAAACAGAAACCAGGCCGCGCCGAAGATGATCGACTGCATGGCATAGAAGCGGACAAAGCCATCGCGCTTCTCCAAAATGTAAAAAATAATGCCGCCGATAAGCGGAAAACAGGCGAGCGCCGCGGCGACGTTGGATGGCAGCCCGGTGGAAGTGGGCCGCGCTGAAGCATCAGTGGCCTCGGCGGCCGTGGGCGGGGGAGGCGGTGGTGGGGCGACGGGATCAACTGGATCGGTTGGATCAGGCATACCTCTATTTACAAAGGCGGCGACCGGGGAGCAAGCTTTGCTTCGCCTCGCGATTTCACTTACGGAAACCGGCTGGAGGATGATACGGTGCGATTCTGCGAAAAATTGAGTATGAAAAATTCGGTCCGCGCCTTCACCTTGATCGAGCTCCTGGTTGTCATCGCCATCATCGCGATTCTGGTCGGCATAGGGCTCCCGGTCTTCAGCAGCGTCCAGGAAAAGGCGCGCGCCACCCAGGACATGAACAATCTTCGCCAGCTCGGGATCGCGACCCAGACCTACCTGAACGACAACGACGGCGTCATCTTTGTCGACCAGAACACGACCTCTTGGATGAAGAGTCTCCATCCCAAGTATCTGCCTGCCTGGAAGATTTTTCAGTCACCTTTCGATTCTCGTTCGTCCCTCGAAAATGACAGCACCTCACCGGTTAGCTATGGCTTGAATCCCAATGCGGTGGCCCAGTCCACCGATAAGATTCAAAAGCCGACGCTCTTCATTCTTTTGGCTCCGGCGCAGAACAACAATGCCCAAGTCAAATTCGCCGGCGTAACAAACGCCACCGTCACTGTATTACGTGATGCCAGCACCCCGGGCGGCACCGCGCTTGGCGGGACGCAAAGAAAACGGACGGCGATTAACGCGCTTTTTGCCGACCTCCATGCCGAGAGCCTGTCTTGGACAACATTTAAAGCTCCGAAAAGTGGGCCGGCGGACGATCCCTCCCAGTTTCGTTGGGACCCGTGAAATCGATCGAAGTCCGCGCCGGCCGCCAGCGCTATGAGGTGCTGATCGGGTCGGGGCTGTTGCCCGGGATTGGCCTGATCGTCAGGCAACTTTTCCGCGGTTCGCGTTGCGCGGTCGTGACGGATGGAAACGTCGCACCTCTTTATGGCGAAGTAGTCTGCGCCAGCCTGCGGGAGGCGAATTTTCAGCCGCAGCTGATCATCGTCCCGCCGGGGGAGAGTTCGAAATCGCTCGACCAGGCCGGTGCGCTCTGTGACGAGTTTGGCGCGGCCGGACTCGATCGCTCCTCTTTTCTGGTCTCGTTAGGCGGAGGGGTGGTGAGCGACTTGGCCGGCTTCGTTGCCTCGATTTATCTGCGCGGCATCCCTTACGTTTCACTGCCGACCACGCTCCTCGCGCAGGTCGACAGCTGCATTGGCGGAAAAACCGGCGTGAATTCGAGCGCGGGGAAGAACCTGATCGGCACTTTTTTTCATCCTGCGCTCGTCGTGGCCGATCTCGAGACCCTGCAGACATTACCGGGGCGGATTTGGAATGAGGGTTTCGCCGAAGTGATCAAACACGGTGTCATCCGCGACGCCGGGCTTTTCCACATGGTAGCGCAAGCTTCCAGCTTGCAGCCTATGGACGATGCAAGCCCGCCACAACGGGACGAGTCCGTCCAACCGGCAAGCTGGAAGCTTGCTCTACCTTCCTTCATCGCGCGCAACCTGCGGATCAAGGCCGAGATCGTGGCGGCTGATGAGAAGGAAAAGAATGATCTCCGGGCACTTTTGAATTTCGGCCACACGATCGGTCATGCAATCGAGCATGCTGCCGGTTATGGAGAGTTGCTCCATGGCGAAGCGATCAGCCTCGGAATGGTGGCGTCCGCGCAGGTCTCCGTCCGTCGCGCCGGCTTGTCGGTGGCTGAGGCGGACGCGATCAAAAGTGCGTTGCAATCGCATCACCTGCCGACCGCGTTGCCTCCGAATTTTCCGCGTGCAAAAATCTTTGCGGCGCTGGCGCGCGACAAGAAATTTGAAAACGGTCGGATCCGGTTCGTGGTGGTGCACGAGATCGGCCGGGCCAGTGTCTCGCACGATGTCACGCTGGAAGATCTGGAAGCCGCCGTCGCGGAGTTGTAGCCGGGGG
>JACCZO010000379.1 GCA_013695925.1 Chthoniobacterales bacterium | reverse complement strand
GTTCGGGTTTTTCAAAGAGCGGCAGCGGAAGCGCCTGCGCGCGCAGTCAGTGCCAGTGGAGTGGCGCGCGATCATTTCGCGCCAGCTCCCTTTTTTTGACCGCCTCTCGCCGCACGACCAGGTGGAGATCCTCGGTCATGTCCAGGTTTTCCTGGCCGAGAAACGTTTCGAGGGCTGCGCCGGGTTGGAGGTGACGCAGGAAATGCAGGTCACAATCGCGACCCAGGCCTGTCTCCTTCTGCTCCATCGCAATACCGATTATTTTCCGCGACTCCTAACGATTCTGATTTATCCGTCGGGCTTTTGGGTGACCGGAGACCGGCATGTCGAAGGTCATATCTGGGAGCAAGGCGAGGAAGGGCGTCTGGGCGAGACGGGCAGCACGATGGGTTCCATGGTTCTGGCCTGGGACGCGATCAAATCCGGTGCGCGTGACCCATCGGATGGAAAAAATCTAATCCTGCACGAGTTCGCGCATCAGCTCGATTTCGAGGATCGGGTGGCCGATGGGGTGCCGGTTCTCGGGTCGCGCGGCGACGTCCTTTCCTGGGCGGAGGTGATGAAGATGGAATTCGCCGCCCTGCGCGCGGCGGATGAGACCGGAATTTCCACCCTGCTCGACACCTACGGCGCGACGAATCCGGCGGAATTTTTCGCGGTCGCGACGGAAGCGTTCTTCGAACGGCCGCGGGCTTTGCGGCAACAGCATCCGCGCCTCTTTGCGCAGCTTCAGAGTTACTTCCGGCAAAATCCCGAAAGCTTTTCCAGCGAAAGGGAAGACGCCTCGCGCGCAGACCGGCCGTGAGCGGATGTCTCCACTAAAGCGAGCGCTCGGCGGATTTCCGCGTCGTCTTGTTTCTGGAATCGGCCTGTTGCAGCGGTTCGTCGAGCGCTTTTAGCGGGTCGGTCCCGCGGTTTTGCAGCCAGGCGGTTTCGGCCTCGTTGTTTTTCCAGGGATATTCGTCCTTCCGCACCGGCCACCAAAGGAGTCGTCCGGCGGCGCGCCAGCCATCGATGATGTAGCCGCCGCCTAACGGCTGGCCGCGCGCGGTCACGACGACGACGTTGTGCTCGAGGCGGGTGTTAGGGTAGGCCTCCGCCCAGTGCAGCTCGAGCGTCTTGAGTGGCAGCTTCTTTAATTGCGCGCCGATGTCGTGCGCCCAGTGAAAACAAAATCCGCGCTCCCGCGCGCCGACGTGGATGAGGAAATTCTGGAAATTAGCCGGCGGCACAACCCGCCATTCTTTTTGCAGGCGCCGCGCCGTGACGTGCGAAATCTCCGAGACGAGCGCGGCTTCGTTCGGGTCGACCGTGGGCGAAAGGGCGATGATGGCTTCACGGAAACCCTTGATCGATTTCGCGTCGCCCGCCTGCGCGGAAGGCGCCAGAAGCGTGAGCGCGCAAACGAGACCGAGAGTGGAAATAAGTTTTCGGGTGGCGGCCGGCGGCATGACGATGGTTCGCGACGATAAATGCTCTCCGCTCGAACTCCAAGACCGCCGGAAGAAATTCACCCGCCAACCATGCGCAAGGGAAAATCTGGGCAGTCGCTGGATTCTGGCTAGATTCGGTTCTCTTTTTGAGGCGGATCGCGGCCGGCCCGGCCGTGCTACACGATGGACGAAGAAAATCAATTGATCGCGCTTCGGCGCCAGAAAATCGAGGCGTTGCGCGCCCGGGGCGTGGCGCCGTTTGGCCGCAGCTTTGAGACGAGTGGAGAGATCGGCGAAGTGCGAGAAAAGTTTGCCGAAGGCACGGCCTTTCGGGTCGCGGGCCGGATCACGGCGCATCGGGACATGGGGAAAAGTCATTTCCTCGACCTGCGCGACGCGACCGGGCGGATTCAAATTTACGTGCAGGCGAAAGAGCTCGGGCCGGAAGCGATGGAAACCTTCGGGCTGCTTGATCTGGGCGATTTCATCGGAGTCGAGGGCACCTGTTTCGTGACCAAGACGGGCGAGCCGACGCTGAAAGTGACGCAGTTAGAAGTGCTCGCAAAA
>JACCZO010000352.1 GCA_013695925.1 Chthoniobacterales bacterium | reverse complement strand
GATCGACGAGCAGGCCAAAACCAGGTTGGAGCCTGGACAGCGCCGATTCGACCTCGGTGGCGCAGTGGGCAACGTCCGCCGGTGTGACCCGGCCTCGATAGCGAATGATGAGCAGGTTGCGCGGCTCCTCGGCCTGGAGCGTGAACGGCTTTAACCCGGGAAGACAGCGAATCGAGAGCCAGCTGCGGCCGCCGTCGGTCGAAGCGAAGTCTTCGAAATCGAAATTGCCGGCGTCGAGTTGCAGATCCAATTCCTCCCTGGAATAGGGTCCGTAACGCTGGCCGTGCCGCGAAACGTAGATCTTCCTCGAGCCACTCATTTTGGCGATTCCATTTGCTGCGCAACCAGCCTGCTTCGCGCGTGCTGCAATCGTTGCACCATTACCTGGCACATCCTTTTAAAAAACTCGTGACTGAGCATCAGGTCCTCGTCGCGGTGTTGGCGCAGCAGGATGCCGGAGAAACAAAGGGCGCGAGTTGGCTCGGTGGCGCGCGCGTCGAACTGCCACCGGTAAGGCTCGAAGATCCAGGACCAGCCCAGCGGTTCACCCGCCGAGACGACATCCACTTCCGCCGAGGTGCCATCCGGCTGGCGATCCTGCAGGACGACGCGGCCGCTCTCGATCAGATAGAATCCGTTTGCCGGATCGCCCGCCTGAAAAATAACCTGCCCAGCCTGAAATTCGGTCGGCGCGGCCGACTGCGAGAGCAGCTTCACCTGATGCGCGTCCATGCCGGCGACGAACGGGTGCGCCGCCACCCGCTCTTCCATGTTCGTCTTCTCGTTAGTCATATTAGCGCCTCTCCGATTTTCCGACGGCAAGGTCTCTCCCACAATACTCGCGCCGCACCGTCCCGTAAAAAAAGATCGCGGTCGTCGGCTCAGTGGCGCGCGCATCGAAAGCGCCCTGTCCGCGAGACGTCTGCGGGTTGCTGCACGTCCGATTTCGCGGTAGTCCTGACACCTTTCATGTCTCATCTCGCTTACCAAAGTTCGGTCGATCCGGAGCTCGCCCCGGGGGCGCGCAACGCCATCCGCGATTGCCTGCGGCTCCGCCCTACCGAGCGCATCACCATCATCACCGATGAGGCGACGCGCGATATCGCCGCGGCGCTCCAACAACAGGTCGAGGAGGTCGGTGCCAATCATTCCGTTTTTGTCCTGGAAGAACACGCGGAGCGGCCGCTCACCGGCATGCCGCGCCTCATCCTCGACGATCTTGCGACTTCGCAGGTCTCGATTTTTTGCGCGCAAACTCAGCACGGCGAACTCGGCTCCCGCATGCAAATGAGCGACGTAGTCAACAAGAACTACATCCGCCACGGGCACATGGTAAACATCAGCCGCCAGATCATGCGCGAGGGGATGCGGGCCGATTTCAAGGCGATCGATGCGCTCAGTCAGCGCCTCGTCGAGCGGGCGCGCCGGACGAAACACATCACCTGTCGCACGCCGGCCGGAACCGATTTCGCGGCGGAGTTTTCGCCGGGTCTAAAATGGCTCAAAACCAGCGGCGTTATCACGTCCGATAAATGGGGCAACCTGCCGGGCGGCGAGATTTTCACTTCGCCCTTCGATAGCAACGGCGTCTTTGTCGTCGACGGCGTGGTCGGCGATTACCTTTGCCAGAAATACGGCGACATCCAGACCACCCCTCTGACGATCGAGGTAAAGAACAACCGCATCCACTCGTTAGCCTGCGAAAACCAGGAGCTGCTTGAGGAATTCCGCACCTACACCAGCACCGACGAAAACAGCAACCGGGTCGGCGAATTTGCCCTCGGCACCAACACCGCCTGCAAGGACATCATCGGGAACATTCTGCAGGACGAAAAGATTCCCGGCATCCACATCGCCTTTGGCCATCCCTACGCCGAGCACACCGGTCAGAACTGGATTTCCAAGACCCACATCGATTGCGTCGGCCGCGACTTCGACATCTGGTTCGACGGCGAGCCGATAATGGAACGCGGCAGGTTCCTCCTCTAAGGCGGGCGCTCCTCGAATGACCCGCTATTGGCTGCGCGGCTGGGCGAAGTCGGCGGCGACGTAGAAGGGCGTGGCTTGGCGGAAAAGGTGGGCGATTTTAACGGGGTCGGTTTCGTCGACCAACCCATGGCCGACATCATCCTCCCGGTCGCTGGCCGCGGCGATGACCAAGGTTGAACTCATGGTAGATGACTGGGTCGCGCGGTTCCATGAGGAGGAGGAACTGATAAGCGCGCCCGCTCGGTGCGACGGCGGCGCCGCTCGGGCTGCGAAAGATCCAGACGACGCGAAAATTTCGATGCTTGCGCAGGACCTCGAAGGCAGCCTGGACAAGCTTGGTCGGATAGTCGGCCGGGTCGAGGAGATCGAGCGCGACCTCGACGTTGTCCTTCTCGAGGCCGTGCGGCTCAAAGACTTTGCCACTGGCAATGTCGCACATGAGGTCAGGCGGAAGGATGAACTGCGGGGTGCTGCAGCTCTTGTTGAGCACGGCGCGGACCCCGGCTTTGCCGAGGACTTCCATCACTTGGATGGCGGGCATCGAGACGATGTGCATGGAATTGGGAGGTGCATTGCCTTTCGCCAGGCCTTCCTGGGCCCGGGCTTCGGAGGAGAAAATCGGGATGAGCTCGCCCTTCTCGTCCTGCAGACAAACGAAGGGAGATTCCATCCCGTTCTCGAGTTGAAAGGCGTCGCCTAACTCCAGATCGGGGCGATAGGGAATGAGGAGGAAAATTTCGCCCTCGCCCAGCTCGCGGCAGAGCTGCGGCATGGCGGATGGGCCGCGCTGCATGGCGAAGAGTGCCTGATCCAGATCATTCAAGGGGATGGAGCTTATGCTGCTACTAAAAGGTAAAGCGAATCCAATTCAAGAGCCTCTCACTGGATGCGACCGCGGGTTGCATCCGCGGGCCGTTTTGCGCGGCTTGTTACCCGCTTAGCTTAGATAATGCTCTCGCGTCTGGTTGTCGCTATGACCCCCTTCCGTCATCGTCGCCAATCCTTACGGAAGCGTCTGGCAAGTCGACTCGCGGCGCCTTCGCCTGACGACGGGGCGCCGCGAGCTTTTTGGCTGCGAGGTCGAGGGCCGCCCGCAGCGCGCCACCGCGGCGGCTAGTGATGATGTGCGTGCTGAGTGTGGGGATTGGCACCGGCCAGGCTGGTCCATCCATCGCTCATCGGGCGGCGGCGGAGACTGCTCTCGACTAGCTTGATCCGCTGGGACGCGATCTGGACCCGGCTGATAAGGAAGTCAGGGCTGACTTCGAGCTGGTTCGCTAGTTCACCCCAGGTGCGGGTCCTGCCTCTCATTGCCACCACTTGCTCGAAGCTTTGCTTGCTCTTGTCGGCGAGGACATCTGCAAGGAGGAGCTCGCCATAGCTCAGGCCGGTCTCGGCCTGTTGCTGGATGACTTTGCGCATCGGGAGCTTGCTCTGCCAGGCGACCGCGGCCAGGACCAGCCCAAAGCCGCGCACCGGTGTCATCCCGAGGGCTTCCAGCGATACGATGGCGTTGCGCAGCGCCCGGTTTTCTTTTGCGATCGTGCGGGCGCGGATGTTTGTCAGGTAGGTGCTGACATAACCGCGGCCGATCAGGGTGCCGGTCGGGCTGGATACCCAGACGGTGATGTCGCGATGCTTGGATGCGGCGGCGGTTTGCGCTCCATGGGTGAGCCCAGGGGCAAGGGCGAGTCCTCCGAGCACGGCAAGGAATTTATGGAATGTTTTCATACCCTTTAATGCAATATCGGGCTGGAAAACGGCTCATCCTTAAGGAGACAGCCCGGGTCGATTGCCGCCGTTGA
>JACCZO010000346.1 GCA_013695925.1 Chthoniobacterales bacterium | reverse complement strand
TGTCGCCGAGTTGTGAAAACATGTGTCGTTAGGCTGGAGGCTGTTTTGGGATTGGTTCTCTAACACGAACCGACCTTCCTTGCCACCACGCCCGACCTCAATGGTGGAGCGAGACTCCGTCGAGCCGGGGTTGACTCCGCCGCAGGCCGCCCCCCCAAGCTCGACGGAGTTTCGCTCCACTTAAGAAGGAGCGGCCGATTCGCCAAATCGCTCGCCCCGCTTCATGTTGGCGCTGATGACCTCGACTCGATGAATAACACCGTCCTCCTCCATATCGTCGAACGCCTCGAAGGCTTCCTCGGAAAGCTCCCGGATTCCATTCGCAACCCGGTCCTGAACGAGCTCACCCCGCTGAAGGAGCTGTTCCTCCAGCAACGTCCGCCCCGTTTCGTTCTCACTGGCTCGCATCCGATGCCGCTCCTCGAATTTGCCGACCAGATTTTCGCCGAGGGTGGGCGCGAATCCCCCGCGCGCGAAACGCTCACCGGCCTTTACCGCTGGCAGAACATTTCCCTCGGCCAGCACGGCTCGATTCAACTGCTCGACGCGCGTGGCGCGGATGAAGCGGCCCTCGCTTTGGTGAGGGAAGAACTACAACGGCAGCCGGCAGATCTCTTCTTTTTCCTCCCGGCGGAGCACGACGCGAAGGTTGCCACCCGCCGCGAGGCTGAACGACTGGAGAAACTGCTCAACTGGAACAGCAGCTCCGGAGTGGGGGCGAAACTGATTGACCTGCGCCGCAATGCCGACTCGGCCTGGCCTCTCGCGTCCGCACCGGATTCGCCCGCCATCCAGGCCAGCCTGCTCGGGGTTTTTGCGCTCGGCAAGAATTTGCTCGCCACCCTGGCGAGCGAATTGCCTAACGAGGCCCGGGTCGAGATGGTGCGGATCGGTGGCGATCGCCAAGCGCAGGGCCAGATCGCGGAAATGCTCGTCAAATCAACCAGCGCGATTTGCACCGCCGTCGGCGCCCAGCCCATTCCTTTGGCCGATCTCCCGATTCTGACCACGCTCCAGCTGGTCATGGTCTCAGGCATCATGTACATCAGCGGCCGCGAACGCAGCCTGCGCGCGGCGACCGAGTTTGTGGGCGCACTGGGGGCGAACGTTGGCCTCGGAATGGTCCTGCGTGAGGGGACACGTGCCGCCCTGAAGTTTTTCCCAGGGTGGGGGAATGTCGTCTGCGGAATGGTGGCGGGCGCGGGAACGTTCGCGATTGGACGCGCGGCGACCGTTTATTTCATCGAAGGCGCTACCCTCCGCGATGCGCGCCGGGCTTTCGTGCAAAACAAGAAAAAGCGATTCGCGCTTCCGGGGAAAAAGCCCAAAGCGCTTCGCGAATCGTAAGCGCTTCGCTGGCCAGCGCGGTCGAGACCAATCTGTGGATCGAGGCCGCTCGTGCGCCTTCTCATCGGCGGCACCTCGGCACCTGACGACCGGCCGAGGAGGTGAAGAATAACTTGTGAATAAATGGCCGCTTTCGGCGCATATTGTTCACACAACTTTGTGAACAGCTTTTCTGTAACAGGCCAGAAGGCGGATCGGATTCTCTGCGCTCGATGAAGCTCTCGGAGATCGGAAACATCCTGCGCGAGATCCGCGTTGTCCCGGTAAAAACACTCGGGCAAAATTTTCTTCACGACCAGAATCTCGCCCGCTGGATGGTGCAGGAAGCGACGATTTCCGCATCCGACTTCGTTCTGGAAATTGGTCCTGGTCTGGGCGCACTCACCGAGCCCGCACTTGCGACCGGCGCAAGAGTTTTGGCGATCGAGAAAGACGGCCGGCTGGCCGATTTTCTGCGAGTGCGTTTCGCCGATCGCCGCGTCGAAATCATTCACGGCGATGCGCTCGAATTTGAAGTGCAACAGCTTTTCCCAAACGGACCAGTGAAGTTGTTAGGCAATCTGCCTTATTACATATCGACCCAACTTCTTCTGCGATATTTTGAACAGGCAAGTCCTATCACACTCGGAGTCTTGATGTTACAGCGAGAAGTTGCAGCCCGTCTGTCGGCTGCTCCGCGTTCCAAAGATTATGGAATTCTTACTCTTGCCGTACAGCTACAGTGCCGCGTCGAATATTTGCGGACGGTTCCGGCGAGCGTTTTCCTGCCCCAGCCGGAAGTCGATTCCGCTTTCGTCCGGCTGACGCCCCGCGAGCCTAACGAGTTGCCCGATCACGATCGGGAATTGTTTTTTGCGCTCGTTCGTCGCGGTTTTTCGCAGCGCCGAAAACAGCTCGGGAAATTGCTCCGGGAACAGGTCGCCGATTGGCCTCAAGCGGCCCGTGAGATCGGCGCCTCGGCCACCGCGAGGGCAGAGGAATTGTCACTCGCGCAGTGGATCGCGCTCAGCAATTTCGTGCAGCCCCCGCCGTCGCGCGATGCGGGGACCGACCTGGCCGAGCAGTTCGCGGTGGTGGACGAAATGGACCGCGTCACAGGAGCGATGGCTCGGAGTGAAGTGCATGGGAATAACTTGCGGCATCGAGCAGTTCACATCTTCCTTTTCAATCCCGCCGGCGAGTTGCTTTTACAAAAACGCTCGCGCTGGAAAGATCGTCATCCAAACGTCTGGGACTCGAGCGCGGCCGGTCATGTTGGTGCCGGCGAGGAATACGACGAGACGGCCCGGCGCGAGTTGCGCGAAGAGTTGGGCGTGACGACGAACCTGACTCGCGTCACGCAACTACCGGCTTCAGAGAAGACCGGCCAGGAGTTCATCTGGCTCTACCGCGGCGAGCACCCCGGACCTTTTCTGCCGGCTCGGTCGGAAATCGATGCCATCCAGTTCTTCGCGCCGGATATGATCACGCGCTGGATAGACGAAAGAGCGGGCGACTTCGCGCCCGGCTTCCTGGAATGCTGGCAGGCCTACCGGCATCATCCCGGCTGACGGGGCGGCGCTGGCCTAACGTTTCTTTTTCGCCGGCTTCGAGCTTTTTTTCGCGGCCGTTTTTGTGGCCGGCGCCTTGCCTTTCCTGCCGGTCGAAAGCGTGGTTCGAGGCGGGAGATCGCCCATCACTTCGCGCCGATATTTGCGCGCCGCTTTGCGGGCCTGCTCTTTGCCGCCGTAGACGGCGTCGCTGAACATCCGCGTGCCAGTCGAGGAGCCGCGGACGAAATGGACCTGGAAGCCATGCGTCTGTTTCTTGGCGCGCGGCTTGGTGTCGATGCGTTTGATGTTTTGCTCGGAGTCGGGATTGGATCGTTTCCTCATAATAAGAATTGTTTTGGCCTAACGAGTGGAGCGTAAGGTCAACTTTT
>JACCZO010000344.1 GCA_013695925.1 Chthoniobacterales bacterium | reverse complement strand
GTCGAGCCTGGGGAGAAACCCGCGCGGCAGGCACAGCACTCTCCCAGGCTCGACGGAGTCTCGCCCTACCGGGCCCAGTACGCGCTTTGGTCTTGCGCTGAGGCATCCGGGCAAATTCAATCGCTTTGATGAGGCCGTCTTTTGCGATCTCAGCCGCCACCTTGTGCGCCGGCTCAATCCTGGCCCAGACGCCGCCAAAGGCCGGCTCACCCGAGCCGTCCGATGCGCTCATCCCATGGCTCCTGCAGGAGGAAGATCAATTGCGCCAGATTCCCTTCGCGAAAGTGATCGAGGACACAACCGGGCGGAAAGTGCTGGCCATCGATCCAATGAACGTCACCGATCAGCGCATCCTGAAACAAATCGGGAGCGCTCTCGACGAAGTCGTTAGGCAATTAAACCAGCCGGAGAGCGCGATCCAGGACATTCCCCGGATCAACGAAGCAAGCGGGCACTTCGAGGAACTGATGCGCAAGCTGCTCAATTCCGCGCCCGGCCTGCGCTGCGATTTTCCGCGCACCGCCGAGGGCCCCGCGCAGCGCTCCGGTTATCCCGATCTCCGGGTCGTCGACCTGGAAACGAAACGCGTTTATTACCTCGACCCGAAGCTTTACGCCGCCGGCAGCCGGGAGAGCAGTTTCCGCACGTTCTATTTCGAGCCGAAGAAAAAGACGAACAAGGTGTTAGATGACGCCGTGCATCTCGTGGCCGGCTTTGAGCACGCACCGCGGAAGGATGGCGGCCGGAAATTTACGCGCTGGGATCTGGTTGATCTCGCGCGTTTCCGGGTCCGGTTGAAAGCCGAGTTCCAAGGGAGTAATCGCGATCTCTACCGGCCGGAAGCGATCGTGGGGACGAGCGCGAAGTGAATTCCCGTTGCGAGAAGGGGCGCGGCGGCAATGGTAAGAGGGTGATCATCCAGGCGACGGAAGCCTTTCAATTCGACACGATTGACGATGTGCTGCGCGAGATCGCGGCCGGGAAAATCGTGATTGTGACTGACGATGCCGACCGCGAAAACGAGGGCGATCTGATCATGGCCGCGGAAAAGGCCACACCCCCGACAATCAACTTCATGACGATGCACGGGCGCGGTCTCATCTGCGTGCCGATCGCGAGCGAACGCGCCGATCAGCTCGGCTTGCAACGGATGGTGGCGCAGAACCGGGAGATGTACCGGACGGATTTTACCGTCTCGGTCGACGCGGCGAAGGGTGTGACGACCGGGATCAGCGCCCATGATCGCGCGGCGACCATCCGCACTCTCGCGCGGCCGAAATCCGGGCCTCACGATCTTGTCCAGCCCGGTCACATCTTTCCTCTGCGGGCCAAGGAAGGTGGCGTGCTGCGGCGGGCCGGGCACACCGAAGCGGCGGTTGATCTGGCGCGGATGGCGGGCCTGCAGCCGGCTGGCGTCCTCTGCGAAATCCTGCACGACGATGGGACAATGGCGCGGCTCCCGGAGCTGATGCAGTTCAAGAAAAAGCACAAACTGCGCATCTGCACGATCCAGAGCCTGATCGCTTATCGCCGGCTGCGCGAAAAGCTGATCGTCCGCGAGCAGGTCGTGAAATTACCGACCGATCACGGCGATTTCGAACTACACATGTATCGCTCGACGGTCGATAACGCCCATCACCTCGCGCTCGTCAAAGGCAAGATCTCGAAGACCAAAACGACGCTCGTCCGAGTGCACAGCGAGTGTCTGACGGGTGATGTTTTTGGTTCGCGGCGCTGCGATTGCGGCAACCAACTGCACGCCGCGCTCCGCCAGATCAGCGAGGCGGGCGGAGTGCTCGTTTACATGCGGCAAGAAGGTCGCGGCATCGGCCTGGCGGCGAAAATCCACGCTTACAAATTGCAGGAAGAAGGTCTCGACACGGTGGAAGCCAACGCCAAGCTCGGCTTCGCCGGCGATCTGCGGGATTACGGGATCGGCGCGCAGATTCTTCACGATCTCGGCGTGCGAAAATTTCGTTTCCTCACGAACAATCCGAAAAAGGTGGTCGGACTCGAAGGCTACGGCATTCAGATGGTCGAACAGGTGCCGATCCGAAGCGCGCCGAATCCACATAACGCAAAGTATCTTGAGACGAAACGGGTGAAGATGGGACATTTGCTTTAATGACAAATTCCAGATGACGAAGGACGAAGGAATTCCAAAGGCCAAATTTGCAATGTGGCCGCACGCCCGGCGCGGTCGTCATTCGTGCTTCGTCATTCCTTCGTCATTAGTCATCAGTCATTCCTCATTGTCGCCATGTCGAAATTAGTTCCACCAAGGCCGCGCGTCATGCACGTGAAGCGCGGCTTTATCCTCGTCGCGAGCCAATTCAATGAAAAGTATGTCCAGGGCCTCGTGACGCATTGCACCGATGAGCTGCGCGCTCTTTCGCCCGCCTCCAGTGTCAATTTGCTTCTCGTGCCCGGCGCGTTTGAAATCCCGGTCGTAGTCCAGGAAATGGCCCGGCAGAAAACGGCGGACGCGATCGTGGCCCTGGGCGTCATCCTGCAGGGCGAGACGCCGCACGCTCAGCATCTCGCGCACTCCGTCACCCAGGCCTTGCAGCAGATTTCGCTCGAGCACAGCATCCCGGTCATCAATGTGGTCCTGAGTTTGAAGGACGAAGAGCAGGCCCGGAACCGCTGTTTGGAAGATCAGATCAATCGCGGCACCGAAGCAGCCCGCGCCGCCTTCGAGATGGCGAATCTCTTCGCCGAACTGCGCAAGTAGCATGGGCAAACGTCACGCCGCGCGCCGGGCCGCGCTCCAGTATCATTTCTGGCATGACCTGCATGGCGGCGCAGGGCCGGACAAGATGGAGGAGTTCTGGGAGTTATGCCCGGTGAAGAGCAAAGTGCAGCTTTTTGCCCAGCCCCTCATTGAAGGCATGCTCGCGCACCTCCCCGAGATCGATGAACGGATCACTCGCTACTGCGAGAATTACGAATTTCGCCGCATCTCGGCGGTCGATCGCAACGTTCTGCGGCTCGGAATTTTCGAGATGTTTTACCGGGACGACATTCCGCCCGTGGTCTCGATCAATGAAGCGATCGAGTTAGCGAAAGAGTTCGGCGGCCCGGATTCCGGCCGCTTCGTCAACGGCATCCTCGATCGGGTGAAAAATGATCTCTCGCGCCCCTTGCGCGAAGCGGCTT
>JACCZO010000341.1 GCA_013695925.1 Chthoniobacterales bacterium | reverse complement strand
GAACCAATCTCCCTCGCGCATCTGCTGGCGGGCCTGATGGAACATCCAGCCGCGCAGGCGGCTCTCGGAGAAATACACCGGCTCCTTGCGCAACGGGATCACACCCTTGTCCCGGGCAGCAAAGTCTTGAACAATCTCCCACGTGTGATCCACGCTGCCGGTATCGAAGACGTAGATCGAATCGGACCACGCCAGTAGCGCAGTGAGGCATTGCGCGACAACGTCGGCTTCGTCTCGAACTGGAAGGAGGCAGTGAAATCGCATCAACGGCAGGAATGGAAGAGAACGTTGCGACGCTCACCAGCCCAGGAAATCGCTTTGGAGAGCGGAACTGGAGAAATTGTGTCAGCGCTGAAGATCACCGGCTGAAAGCCAAACTCGCGCAGCAATTCGTCGATCTCGGCAACGCTGCTGCCGGCTTCAAGCAACGCCTGCTCGATGATTTCGGCATAGATGAATTGAATTGCACCGCTCCGTAGCAATCTTGTTGCCCCGCGCAGGACCTCCGTCTCGAATCCTTCGACGTCAACCTTGAGGAAAGCTGGTTTGCTCGAACTGGCGAAGTAGGTGTCTAGCCTGACCTGGCGGCGCACCAAACGCCGGTTTGCTGGGACGTCGTCAGCAGCACAAGCGATTCTGTTCTGACCGGGCGATCCGGCCTGGACCACAATGATCACATCACCGTCGATCGCGCCCACCGCGTGATCAACTACAACAACCCGCTTCGCGAACCCGGCATTGCGCCGCACATTGGCGCGCAGGCGCTCGCATGTGTCGGGCGTGGGCTCGAAAGCATGTACTTCCTCGAAGCCGGCGCCGGCGAGCGCAAGCGTGAAGAACCCGAGATTTGCACCTACATCAGCAACAACTGAGCAAGGTGGAAGAAATCGCCTGGCGAACTCGATCACACGAAGATCTTCGCGATCAAGACCATGCCGCCGAAACCAATACTCGGAGAATGACGCGAACTCTCCGACGCGGATCTGATCGCGCACGCGAATTACCGGCGAGCGGCGCAGGAACATCCGCGCGAACAGCCAATGACCATAATGCCAGCACATGGCCGGGGATGACACCAAACGCAACGCGTTCCGAAGAGTGTGAATGAGAGACACGCCTCGACTTATCTCACGAAAACGGATCGCTCGTTGCGACCGGCGAAGTCCTGCATGATCTGCCACGTCTCATCCACGCTGCCGGTATCGAACACGTACACGGCATCCGCCCATTCCAGCAATTGGCAAGGCCTTGGCCAACAATATCCGCCTCGTCACGGACAGGCAGGAGGAGGTGAAACCGCATTTGTCTAACGCACGAAACTGAGGGACGAAATCGTACTATGCAGAGTTCTCACGCTGAAACTGAGGAAGAACCGGACGCCCGATTCGGGGGAACTTCCCAAGTAGGGCACCATAACCTATGACTGAATTCCGGCCTAGTCGCAGCCATTGGTAGTATGTTTTCCAGTCCACCGGCTTTCTCTGGGCTAGGCACCGAGGTAAGCCTCGGATTGCGTCCAGCCACCAGCTTGGCTCCCGAATCCACCAACGCCAGCCTCGGCTGAAAGCAAATACAAACTGCCGAACGATGCGAAGAACCGCGATTGCAAATAGGTATGGAGAAGGACACCGCAGGAACACGCTCCAGAGTTCGTTCCGCGCATTCAGCTGATGGCGACGAAGCATATTCCGCTGGTTCGCCGTGAAGTGGTGCCGGATTGGCAGCGACGGCTCAAACCACACCGCGTAGCCAGCGGTATAGAGTTGGAGACAAAGATCGGGCTCCCCGTAGGCGTGGCTAAAAAATCGTGGGTATTTGGCGACGGTTCCGTAGAGCGAGCGGCGAATGATGCCGGCGCAATTGGGGAAGTCTCGCACATAGTGCGCGGGGGAGTCGGTGCCAAGCATGGCATTGGCAGGGCGCCCGCCATTTCGGATCTCTGGAAAAGTGAATGCGCCGGCTTCGGGATGACTGCGAACCACTGCTTTCGCTCTCGCGATGAAGTCCGAAGCAATGGGATAGCTGTCATCATCGAGCGTCAGAATCAAATCACTCTTGACGCGACGGAACGCGGTGTCGCGAGACGGTATGGAACCCTGGCGGGTGGGGTTCTCGAACACAGTGAACTCGGGGAACCGCTGCGCGAGCGTGACACGTGACTCGTCGGTCGATTCGTCCAAGCAAATGATCACCTCGTCCGGCGGCGGACTAAGATGTTGCAGCTGCGCACAAGTGTATTCGAGTTCGGCACGACGATTGAAGGATGTTATGACGACGGCGCAGGTAACTGCTGCCAATTCGCCGCTGGCGAGCGGAGCCTGAGCGGGCTCGCGCGGCATTCGCATCCACCGACTGTAGATGGACCACGGGATCGCTTTGCGTGATCTGAAGCAGATAGGCAGCCCGAGCAACGCTGACCACCACCACAGGGGCTCTTTCACAATCCACCACACGCCTTTCAAGCAAGCGTGCCGAAATTGCCGCCAGAGCCGGAAACCCGCTACGCCTACGACCTGCGGGAACGGACAGCGCAGCAGGACACTCCAGAGTTCGTTCCGAGCATTTTGATGATGGCGTCTAAGCAGATTTCGCTGCACGGGAGAGACATGATGGCGGACTGGTAGGCTCGGCTCAAACTGCACCACAAAACCGAGCGAATAGCACTGCAAAGCATAATCCGGCTCCTCATACATGTGCTCAAAGAACAGCGGAAACCCCGAGGAACGGAGATAGACATCGCGCCGCATGGCGGCGGCGCAGTTAGCGTAAGCAGACACAGCTCGACGTTGCACCGGAGAAAACACCGTTCGCTCATCGCGGACCTCCGGAAAACTAAAGACGGCCACGTCGGGGTTTGCGTTGAACAGCTGCTTGACACGCTCCAAGAAATCGCGATCGACCGGATAGCTGTCGTCGTCGAGGGAGATGACAATGTCTCCTGTCGCGGCGCGCAGGAGCCGGTCACGAGAAAACACCGAGCCTCTGGGGACGTCGTTCTCTATCAACCGGCAGTGTGCGAATCGCTCGCGCACCAGCTCGACAGTGCCGTCAGAACAGCCGTCAGCACAGATCAGGATTTCATCTGGCTTGCTGGTCAATTGCCCAAGCGCCGTCAGCGTCTGCCGAAGGTCATCGCGTCTATTCCGCGTCGTGATCATGACGGAGCACTTCGCATCGCGTGAATAATTCATCGCTAGACCATAGCGCGGAACGCACCGACCAAGCGCTCGCCATATTTCTCCAATGTGAATTCACGCGCCCGTTCGCGGGCCGCGTGGCTCATTCGCTCGCGCTTTTTCCGGTCTTCGACGATCTCAAGGATGGCGGCGGCTAAAGCATTGGAATCCCGCTCGGGGATGATTCGACCGTCGACGCCATCTCTGACAATGGAACCAGCAGCTGGCGTCGTAATGGTTGGAATGCCGGCGGCAAGGGCCTCGTACGTCACTTCCGCCGACCCTTCGGCCAAAGATGGAAGCACAAAAACATTCGCCTGCTGCCGTCGACCGGTTTCTAATATTAGCTTTGGAACGTGCGCAGCGCTGTAATCAACCGTTCGCCGTATCGCTCCCAAGTGTAATCTCGGGCGCGCCCGCGGGCCGCTCTGCTCATGCGATCGCGCTTCTCTCGATCCTCGATGATCTGGCTGATTGCGTCGGCGAGCGCATCAGGATCGCGGGATGGCACGATCAGGCCGTCTACGCCGTTGCGTACAATCGCTCGCGCTTCCGGTGTCGTCACGACCGGTATCCCACATGCAAGCGCCTCATAATTCACTTCCGGTCCAGTTTCAGATAGTGACGGCAAGACAAAAATGTCCGCTGTGGAAAACTCTTTCTCGAGTTGCAGGCGGGGCAGGCGCCCAAGAAACGTCAGGTGGCGACAGACAGGCTGGCGCTGAACGGATGGGGTAATGTTCCCAGCAACACGGAACGTGTAGTTGTGGCCGCGAGTCGCTAGTTTGTCCGCCGACATGGCCAAGTAGTGAATGCCTTTGCGTAGTTCGACGGTTCCCGCGAAGAAAACGCGGCCCCGGCATGGCCGGGTTTGAAGCTGCAACCAACGAGGATCAACGCCGTAGGGCACTATCGCTGTCTTTCGCCGATCCACTCCCCAAGACAAGGTGAGGTCTTCTTGGGCCAATTCGGAGGGGCAAATAAAATAGTCTGTGTACCTCAAGAGATTATCTCGTGCGTATTGCTCTAATTGAAGTGTCTCAGACTCCGGCATTTCGGGCTCCCACCCTCACCCAACATTGTGAACACGTGCGTCGCTTCACCGAACCCTGCGCGAATTATGGCCTCGCCGAATTCGCGCCCATAGCTCCGGTTAATGGCCCCATTGCTGCCGGTCCACAATTGCCGGACCCCGTGACATACGAGCGGTATTGCAAACGTGCCTGTCTTGTTCCTAATGTTGAAAGGGATGCGGCGGTTTGCCAATCGGGAGAGCTTCTTTCCAATCAGAGGCAGGAAACTTCCGCAGGCGAGCGCCCGACCCGCGCCAACGTTTCCGGCGATATCTGTGTAAAAGCGTTCGAGCATGCCAGCGCTCTCTAGGATTGCCGGCACGGCGTATCCACGTCTCGCGCCAATCTGTGCTACGACAAATTTCACAACGCTTTGGTGTTAGCCGCCGGGATCGGAACGAGTCGCACGGAGCGTATTGCAACTTCCAGGAGATCGGCGATTCGCGGAAACAACGGGACCGCCCCCGTCTCCGCAACCCGGTCGCGGAATATCCAAATCATGGTGGCGAGTACCGCAGCCTGAGCCGCGTTGCAGGCTGTGACGATGCCCATTGTTCCCCAACGCGGCGTCAACAATAAGGCCATCGCCAGCATTGCCGCTAAGCCAGCGATCCGCCCCGCAACTCCCACAAATGCGAGGCCTCGGGCCCGAAGCGATTCTTCCAGGATTGACGCCTGTCCGGCAAAGGCAGCGGCGGGTATGAGGCATATCGCCGGCAGGATTGCCTCTGAAAAAGCGCGGCCGTAGACAATCGGCAACAGCCACGGCACGACGACGGCAAGAGCGGCCCCAGCAACGATCCACAGCCAGGCGGTCATACGGAACGTGCGTGCAACGCGCGCGTTGCCGACGGCGGATTCGTCCTGCGCAGCGATGCCAAAAACGGGCGGACCTGCCGCCGCCGGCAGGGTCGCGAACCGCCATGCTCACGGTGAGCGCGACCGCGTAAATGCCAAGCTTTTCGGTTCCGAGCAGGAAGAGCAGAAGGGCTTTGTCCGCTTGCTGGAAGAGCGGCCCAAGCATCCCGGCAATCCCGAACGGAAGCGCTTCACGCAGGAGGCGAGTTGGCCCGACATGTTCTGCGCGCGTCGTCGGTTGGCGCATAGCTAGAATCAAACGGATGACGGCAATACCAGCGTTCGCCACCAGCAACGCAATGACGTACCAAAAAGCTGCAGAGACCGAAAGCGCCCAGAGAAGAACGACGCCGGTCAGAAACAGCGGGCTCACGATCAACCGAGTCCAGTTGTAACGATTGAACCGGCCTGATCCTTGATCGACCGCCATGAGGACAAGCGCGAGATGGTTGAAGATCACAAACGGCACAAACCAGCGCGCCGCAGTGAGCGCGCCCCCCGCATCTGCGGGCATCAGAAGCGGCAGAAGAAACCAACACAAGACTGAGCCAATGGTGCCGGTCAGCAGAGCGAGCGTGGCGGCTGTGCGGGCCAGGCCCGCAGGGTCGTGTGACTTCGCGCTGCGCCGGGCCACGGCGACCTGGGTTCCGAAACCGCAGATCCCGGCGAAGAACATTGGCCACAAAATCGCCGCGGCGAATTCGCCTCGGCCACGCACGCCGAGCGCGCGGGCGAGAAGAATACCCTGCACGATCGTGCACGCTTGAATGGTGACGTTCGTCGCAAACGTGTTGACGAAGTCGCGCGAACTAATGGGACGCCGCGCAAGCGCGATCGGCTGTTCGGCAACCGAGCCGTCGGCGTCGGCAACTGTTGGCTTCGGCAGCGAGCTCATTTCGCTCTCTCGCCCCTAAACACCATCGTCATCCGGAAACCCGGGAAGCGGCCCACTCCCGTCATTTTCAGATTCAAAAATCCGGCTTCGTCCAAGAGCCGCGCCAGGGTTCTCCGGCTCCAGAGTTTGATGTGGCCGCCGTCCCAAAGCGGATTGGCATGATTGTCCCAGCCGCCCGCAAGCGAGATCATTAAATTCTTCAGGTAGCCGTGGTAGGGCGTGGTGCAGATGAATATCCCGCCTGACTTCAGCGCGGCGAAACATCCCCTCGCCCATTCGCGCGGCGCATACAAATGCTCCACGACCTCTGTGCTCACGACGATATCAAACGGCTCCTCGACAAGGTTCGACAGGATGCCTTGATCGGCGGCGATCACTTCGAATCTCCCTTCCGGATAATTCTGACGCGCGAGAGCAATGCCTTGCTCGCTCAGGTCAATCCCGACCACCACACAGCCGCGCCGCAGAAATTCGCCGCAGGTGAAGCCGTTCCCGCATCCCACATCGAGAACACGCGTGCCGGGTTTAAGCGGCTCGGCGAACTTGAGCACCTGCGGCAGGAAATGCCGGTGCATGTGCGAGGCGGCGGCGTCCTGGAATCCGTATTCCTTATATCTCACTGTCATTGTCCCAGATGTGCAAGCCCCCGAGTCCACTGGGTTTGCCTTTTCTACTTTAGACTTTTTA
>JACCZO010000328.1 GCA_013695925.1 Chthoniobacterales bacterium | reverse complement strand
TTTGCGCAATTGTTAGGCGTGGGGGCGGCGGCGGCAATCGCGCGCCCCGCGCTTTCCCTGGCCCGGGAAGCGGCGGTCGCCACGCCGGCGGCCGCTACTTCCGCCATCGTTCGCCTGAGCTCGAACGAAAACCCTTACGGTCCCTCGGCCAATGCGCTCAAGGCGATGAGCGACGCCTTTGGCCTGGTCAATCGTTATCCCGATGACCAGGCCAACATCCTGGTCGAGTCGCTCGCGCAACTCCACGGCGTCGAGCGGGGACAGATCCTGCTCGGCAACGGCTCGGGCGAGATTCTCAAGCTCTGCGCGGATGTTTTTACCGGCCCGCTCACGAGCGAGACGAAAAAACCTTCCGGCGCCCTGGTCGTGGCCGACCCGACCTTTGAAGCCATCCTTTACCACGCCAAGCTCAAGGGAGCGGAGATTGTGAAAGTGCCACTCACACCCAGCTTCGCGCACGACCTGCCCAAGATGCTGGCCGCAGCCAAACGGGGTGTCGTTTACATCTGCAACCCAAACAACCCGACGGCCAGCATCACGCCGGCGAAAGAGATCCGGGATTTCATCGCCCAGGCGCCGAAGGAGACCATGATCCTGGTCGACGAGGCCTACCATCACTACGCCGACAGCCCCGATTACGAGAGCGTGATCCCGTTGGTGAAAGAACATCGCAATCTCATCGTGGCGCGCACCTTCTCGAAAATCTACGGCATGGCCGGCCTGCGCAGCGGTTATTGCGTGGCGCAATCCTTTACCGTCGAGCGGATGCGCGAACGGCAATCGTGGGACAGCACCAACGTCTTGGCGCTGGTCGCGGCGGGAGCGAGCCTGGCGGATGCCGAGCACGTCAGCAAAGGGCGGGCGCTGAACACGGAGACGCGAGCTTTCACTGCCGGCGAACTGAAAAAAATGGGCTACGAGAGCATTCCGTCGCAGGCAAATTTCATCATGGTCGATCTGAAACGGCCGGTGGTGCCGGTGCGAAACACGCTCATGCAGCGCAAGATCCAGGTTGGCCGCTTGTTCCCGGCGTTGCCGAACCATCTTCGCCTGACGATCGGGAAAAAGGCGGAGATGGAAGCGTTCCTCGCCGCTTTCCGCGCGGTCATCGCTCCGGCCTGAGCCGGCCGCGCAGTTGTAGCCGGGGACGCTGTCCCCGCCCGAGCGTCGTTCGACCTGGCTGCCGAAACACTCTCCGCGGCAGAGCAATCCTTCGCCCACCGGGGACAGCGTCCCCGGCTACAGGCCTCATGGCAGTAGCGAGCAGCCATGCCAACTTCCCGCGTCGTCCCGCACCGCTTCGATGGAAACCGCGCACACCGCCTTTTTTTCGCTTCCGTCGTGTTCGCATCGGCTTCGCGGAGAAGAAGGTCGCGCGCGGCGAGCTAGGAATGGATCTTCACCGAGGCCGCGCTGGTCGCGTGAGCGGCTGGGTGCTTGCGGTGCGTTTTTGCAGAGTTGGTTTTGGATGAACGGAGAGGAGGTAGCGCTTGCATTGCCGTCGTTAAAAAGCAGGTCCCATGCGCAAAGCGGGACTTTTTCCGGCGGATTTCGCCGGCCGTAGGCGACAGGGTGAGGATCTCGAATCCGAAACGCCTAAATCCCGCAGGCGGAACAGATTTTGTTTTTCAGAGACTTGCGCGAAATCTTAAAACGTTTTCGATGAGGAGCTTACGCAGAGCGGCGAGGTTGGTATGCGCCTTGCATATGTCTTTGGCATTGAGGCCGTGAGCCCGGCTCTTTTCGTTCGATGAAACATCTCCGCCTCGTCACGATTACCGTTCTCCTTTTATCGGCTTCGTTAGGCGCGGCGGCGGAGAGTGCCGCGGATCGCTGGGAAGGACGGTTACCTTTATGTGCTCGAATACCTCGATTTATCTGAATCCAAACAGCCCGCTGAGGCCATCCAACCATTAACCTACTCACCACCATGTTTTTTGACTCATTTTTTCAGGATCTCCGCGTCGGCCTTCGCATGTTGGTAAAGGACAAGACGTTTTTCGTCCTCGCCGTGACCGTGCTGGCCCTCGGCATCTGCGGCGTGACCACGCAATTCACGATGGTCAACGCCATCATGCTACGCGGCTTTTCCTTTCCCCATCCCGAGCAGCTCATGAGCGTCGGCCTGATCGATCCGAAGGCCACCGACCAGCAGAACAATTTCGGCAACGGCAACATCCCTTCCGGGCACGATTACGAAGACCTGCGCGCGGGCCAGAAGTCGTTCTCCATGATGAGCGCGTATCTCAACGGCTCGACAATCAACGTGACCTATAAGAAAACGCCGCAGCGCTACACGGGCGGCTATGTGACGGAGGATTTTTTCAAAATCATCGACGTCAAACCGATCCTCGGCCGCGACTTCACGGCGGAGGATAACAAGCCAGGCGCCGAGAAGGTCACCATTCTGGGCAACGAAATCTGGAAACGCGATTTCAACGGTGACCCGCGCGTCGTTGGCCAGGCGGTCCGGATCAACGGCAAAGCCGCCACCATCATCGGCGTGATGCCGCCGAATTTTAAGTTCCCACAGAACGAAGAGCTATGGGTCCCGCTTTACAATGAGTTCCCGCTCAAAGCCCGCGGCGATCCCACCGCCAACGGGGCGCAGATCCTTGGCCGCTTGAAAGCCGGTGTTACCCAGGACCAGGCCAATGCTGAGTTCAGCGGCCTCGCCAAACGCATCGCCCAGGACAATCCGAAGACGAATGCCGATTTCACTTCCGCCAGTGTGCAGCCGCTCCTGAAGAGCTTCACCGGCCAGCAACTGACCCAGATCATGTACGCGATGTTCGGCGCCGTCATCGCCGTGCTGCTCATCGCCTGCGTGAACGTGATGAACATGCAATTCGGCCGGGCCGCGCTCCGGGCGCGGGAATTGGCCATCCGCGGTGCACTCGGCGCGACCCGCTGGCGCATCGTTAGGCAAATGCTGACCGAGAGTTTCCTGATCGCGCTGCTCGGCGCGGTCGTTGGGGTGGCGCTCGCCTATTGGGCGGTTGATCTCCTTGCGGAAATTACGAGCACGCCGCAATTCCAGCTTCCTTATTGGATCAACTTTACGATCGACGGCAAAGTCCTCGGTTTCACGCTCGGCGCCGTGATCTTTGCGACTGTGATTTCCGGCCTCGTGCCCGCTTTGCTGGCCGCTCGCGGCAACGCTTCTGAGATGATGAAAGAAGGCGGGCGCGGCAATAGCAGCCGGCTCGTTAACATCATCACCCGCGTCCTCGTCGTCGGCCAGATCGCAATGACGGCCGCGCTCCTGGTCGCTTCGGCTTTGCAGATCAATTCCATCCGCAACCGGATCAAACTCGATTACGGCTACGACGAAAAGGGCGTGTATGCCGCGCGCATGGGTCTCTTCGAAGGCGATTATCCGACGGAAGAGTCGCGCCGGGAATTCTTCAAACGTGCCGTGCGCTCCCTCCGGACCAGCCCGTCCTTCGAGGGCGCCGCGATGAGCGACCGGTTCCGCATGACCTTCGCCAATTACGGCCAATACGAGGTCGACGGCCAATCCTACAAGACCGATCGCGACCGCCCGAAAGGCAACTCCGAAGCCGTTTCCGATGGTTATTTCAGCACGCTCGGATTGAAGATCCTGGAAGGCCGCGATTTTACTCTGGAAGATAGCGACACGAAACAGCCGGTCGCGATCGTGAACGCGAGTTTCGCGCGCAAACATTGGGGAAACGAGAGCCCGCTCGGCCATCAGGTCCGCATCTTTAATCCCGCTCAGCCCCAACCGTGGCGCCGGATCGTCGGCGTCGTACCCGACACCCTCATGCAGGGACCTTTCAATACCGAGGCCGATAGCGGGGGTTTCTACGTCCCGCTCCTCGGCGCGAGCCCGGCCCCGCAGTTCTGCACCATCGTCGTGCGCCCGCATCCCGGGCAGGCGGCGGAAAATCTCGGTCCCGCGTTGAGCAAAGCCGTGGCGCAGCTCGACTCAAATTTGCCGGTCTATTTCCCGGGGACGCCGGCCACTTCGCATTCCGAATTCCTGAGCGGGCCGCGCCTCGTCGCGTCGCTCTTCAGTATCTTCGGCGTGGTCGCATTCATTCTCTCGGCCGTGGGCCTCTACGGCGTGATGAGCTTCTCGGTCAATCAACGGACGCAGGAGTTTGGCATCCGGATGGCGTTGGGCGCGGATACGGCACGCATCTTCAAGATGGTGATGGGTCAGGGCGCGTGGCAATTGGCCATCGGTCTCGGCTTGGGGATTGGCTTCGCCGCGCTCTTCTTCGGCGTCATCGCGGCCGGCCCGTTGGAGAACATTTTGTTCAAAGTGAATGCGCTCGATCCGTTCATCTATACCACCGTCGCCGCGCTCATCACCGCCGTCGCGGCCGCTTCCTGTTTCGTCCCGGCGCGGCGCGCGACCCGCGTGAATCCGATGGTGGCCCTGCGCGCGGAATAAGGGCTGTAGACGCCGCTCTCTGGGCGGCGCGGGTCTGCGTGCGGCCGAAGCGGTAGATTATGGCGCGAGCGAGAGTCACCCTCGCGCTTCGCAGAGCGCAGCGTCTACATTCCGGTTGCTCGCTGCGGCAGGTTGGTGAAAGACCTCCTTGTGAAGATCGCGGCCGCCCAAATTGCCTGCACCCTCGGCGACCCGGCCGCGAACTTGGAAAAGATGCGCGCCTTCGCAGGACGCGCGCAAGACGCGGGAGCGGAGCTGGTCGTCTTCCCTGAAATGTCGGACACCGGCTATGCCATGCCGGTGATTCGCGCGCAGGCCAGGCCCTGGAGCGAGGGCGCCGTCCCCGCGCTGCAAGAAATCGCGCGCAATCTTTCGCTCGCCATTATCAGTGGCGTTTCGGAAAAAGAAGGCGACGCCATCTACAACTCGCAGGTCGTGATCAATGCGGCCGGTGCAATCATTGCCAAATATCGCAAGGCGCATCTCTTTAGCCCGGCGCCGATTGAAGAACACAAATGCTTCGCCCCCGGTTGCGAACTTGGCAGCGTCGCGCTTGGTCCGTTTCAAATTGGCCTAACGATCTGCTACGACCTGCGTTTCCCCGAGATTTATCGGGCGCTTGCCATCGAGAGAGGTGTGAACCTGTTTGTCATTTCTTCCGCCTGGCCGTTTCCGCGGGTGGAACACCTGCGTGTCTTGGCGACGGCGCGTGCGATTGAAAACCAAAGTTATGTGGTGCTCGCAAATCGCGTTGGCAAAGATGAGGGCGTGCCCTTTTGCGGCTCCTCCGCGATCATCGATCCTTCTGGCGTGATCGTGGCCGGCGCTTCTCCCGAGCGCGAGGAGCTGATTGTGGCGGAGGCTTCGTCCGAAGTGCTGAAAAGGGTCCGGGCCCGGATGGCGGTCTTTTCGGATCGGCGACCCGATTTTTATAAAGATGCGCCATAGGAACGATCTTGGTCTGGACGGGTTCTGGCAGAGTCGGGCCATGCTTGGAAAGAGGATCGCTCGCGACGAATTCCGCCACCTTGCATTGTTCTGCGCCTCGTTAGCCGGCTTCCTGGCGTTTCTTACTTTCAGCGGCTGGATTTCCGGCCTGCAAATTCTGGCCGCCGGCCGCGAAGACATCAGGCCGCACGAGACGCGACGCGTTTGCTTTGCTCTCGTCCGAGCGGTTTACTCAGGGGAGTGAAGCCGCGCCGAATCGAGGTCAACGACCAAATGCAGCAGGGCTACACCTATCTCCTGACCAAGCCGATGGGAAAAGATTTTGCGCCCGGCTTCGAACCGCAATTGACTCCAAAAGAGATGCTGCGCCTCGGCGTTTTCGGCGGCAAATACATGACCGATTGCGAGAAGGAATTTCCGGCGGACTGGTTTGCCAAAGCGAAACTCTGCCCGGAGCGGCACGACCCCGCGTTGAACCTTTTCGGGGTCAACGCTTCTCAGCCGCTCGCGCTCTGGCAGGCGAAAGGCTGGATTCATGACGAAGATCCGCGCGGCTGGTTTCAATGGTATTGCCGCTATTACCTTGGCCGTCGCGGCCCGGATGACGAGCGCCAGATCAAACGCTGGCGCGCCCTCCGCCGCCATCTCGGGCAGATGAAAAAAAATTGCCGGCGGGGCGACTTCGCCTGCCGCCCGCGGCAACGCCAGGCCCTGCTTCACTGGGCCTACGATTCGCGCAAAATCTGACTCGTTAGGAAGCGCTCAGGCTGGTGCAGTAGGTGGCAGGATTTCAAGACTCCATTCATTGAATGGTGTCGATGTTTCCGCCCACGTTTTCCCCGTTGGGAGGAGGATGTGATACTTCACGTCGAGAATGCGCGAGGTGCTGTCGGCATCCGCCTCCGCCGATCGTGAAGAATTAATCGTCGCCGATGTTTCCCGCGAAGTGCTCGACGGCGTCCGCGCGCGCATGGCCGTCCTGACGCATCGGCGCCCGGATCTTTACGGCTAAACCGCCGTCGTCGTCTCGTTGATGGTCTGAGCCGCAAAGAATCTTTGCCTGCGAGCCGCCTTCAGGCAGAATCGCTTTCGTGAGCGGAATGAAAATTGCCCGCGGCGGTTTTCACAGGTTCGCGCTGGTCTGCGCGACTTTCGCCGTCCTCTTTGCCTTCCTCACTTTCATCGGCTGGATTTCCGGGCTGCAACTCCTGGCCAGCGTGCGCGCCCGTTATATTCCGATGGCGCCAAGCACGGCTCTCTGTTTTTTATTTCTCGGTTTCGGGCTGGTGGTGCATTTGCTCCGGCCGAGCCTGCCCTGGGTGCCACGTCTTCTCGCGCTCCTCGTCCTCATCTTCGCCGCCCTGAAGCTCTTTGAATTCCTGAGCGGCCAGCATTTCGCCATCGACGCCCTCTTCGTGCGCAATCCGGAAATGTTCGGCGCCGTGCCGACCGGACGTATGGCACCGATGACAGCCGTTAATTTTATCTTCAGCGCGCTTGGCTTGCTCGCGCTCTCACTGCCGGCCCTCCGAAAATGGGCAAGCGGCTTTGGAGCGCTTGGCACTCTCATCAGCGGACTCGTCCTGGTGGGATACTGGTATGGAACGCCGCTCCTCTATGGCGGCAATATCATTCCCGTCGCACTCTCGACCGCCTGGGCCTTTTTCTTGTGCGGGGTCGCCGTCATTTCGGCCGCCGGCCCGGAAGCGTGGCCCTTGCGAACGTTTCTCGGCGACTCCACCCGCTCGCTTCTTTTGCGCGCCTTTCTGCCGGTCATCATCGCCACCGCGCTCCTCTATGGCTGGATCGATGTCACCCTCTTGAAAAGGTTCCACACCAACCCGGCGGTCATTTCCGCGCTCGGCGCCCTCGCTTTTGCAGCTTTGATCACCGCCATTGTCTCGCAGGTCTCCCGCCTCGTCGGCGGGCGGATCGATCGCGCGGAAGCGGCCCGCAATCGCGCCCAGGCCGAGCTTCTCGCGCTCAACGCACAGCTCGAGGAACGGGTCGCGAAACGGACCGGCGAGCTGCGCGAAAAAAATCGGCAGATGGAAGAGGAACTACAGATGGCGAGAGAACTCCAGGTCGCCTTATTGCCGCAAAAATTCCCCACCATTCCACGCGGCGTGTTGCCGGATGAAAGCGCGCTCCATTTTCTGAGTCTCTATTTTCCGACCGGGGATGTGAGCGGCGATTTTTTCTCGATCTTTCCGGTGGGCGACAAAGCGGCCGGCGTCCTGATCTGCGACGTGATGGGACATGGCGTCCGCTCGGCGCTCATCACCGGCATGATCCGCGGACTGGTCGAAGAGCATTCCCAGCTCGCGCATGACCCGGGGCAATTGCTGACCCGCATCAATCGCGCCCTCACCGTGATCCTGAAACAGGCCGGCACCACGATGTTCGCCACCTGTTTTTACGTGGTGGCCGATGTGCAACGCGCGCAGTTGCGTTTTGCCAATGCCGGACATCCGAGCGCCCTGCACGTCCGGCGCGACGGCGCCGCCGCCGAAACACTCGACGGCAAAGACGCGCGTGGTCCGGCCATGGGAATTTTTTCCTCCGCCACCTATACCACGACCGTCCGGTCGATGGCGCGGGGCGATCTCGTGATGCTCTTTACCGACGGGCTTTTCGAGGTCGAAGACGCCACCGGCGCATTTTTCGATGAGGAACAACTGCGGGTCACCGTCACTCGGCACGCCGCGCTTGCTCCGCAGGAATTTTTCGACCGCGTCCTGCAAGACATCCGCAAATATTCGCAGCGCGAGACTTTTGCGGACGATGTCTGCGTGGTGGGAATGCAGATCCGGCACACCGAGTGAGCGGCGCGGCCGGGCCTAACGAATCTATTCGCCGTCCTTCTTGATCAGCGAACCGATGTCGGGCCCGCTGTCGGGATTGCGCATGTGCTCGAAATCGACCGTCAGCTCGAGCCGGATGGGCGTCGCCGGCGGCCAGCAGCGAAATGGGCGCGAGGAAAAAAAACACCGGCACGCCGAGGAGAGGGCGCGAGAAATAGCAATGCGAAGCCGCACCCGGCAAGGAATTTGCCGCTCAAATTCCGGACGACCCGCCCGGCGGATTGACGCCAGCGGACGCGATGCACGAGACTGCCGCGATGGAATGCCCGATGAATCACGAGCGGCCGCCGCAATATTACGGCGATTACCTCGGAATCGAACGGCTGCTCGAGTTGCAGAAACCGCTTAGCCTGCGCGAGGGGAAGCTGATCGCGCATGATGAAATGCTTTTTATCATCATCCACCAGGCCTACGAGCTTTGGTTCAAACAGATCCTGCACGAGATCACCGCCTGCGGCGAAGTTCTGAGCAAGCCGGCCGCGGACGACGACGGCCCGGATATGAACGTCGTCGTGCACCGGTTCAAACGTGTCGTCGAGATCTGGAAGCTCCTCAACCACCAGGTCGACGTCCTTGAGACCATGACGCCGCTCGATTTCCTCGAGTTCCGCGAGCTGCTCCATGGCGCCTCCGGGTTCCAAAGCAAACAATTCCGCGAGATCGAAGCGTCGTTAGGATTGAAAATGGAAAACCGTTTCCGGCCCGACTATTACAAGCACACCGAGCTGGGCGGCTTCAACCAGCAGGATTTCGCCGAGATCACCGAGTTCGAACAAAAGCCGAGCATCCTCGAGATGGTCGAGCACTGGCTCGAGCGAATGCCCTTCTTTGAAGACGAGTTCTGGCGCGACTGGCAGGATTCGCCTAACGAGCCCGCGCCGCCCTCGGGCTACTCCCCTTTCTGGACCCGCTACCGCCTCCTTTACGAGCAGAGCCTCTCCGAGCGCGATGACAAACCGGACCTGCTCGGCAAATTCGACGACATTTTTTTCAAAGCCGGCTGGGGCGCCTTCCGCCCGACCGCCCTGCGCGCCGCGCTCTTCATCATGCTCTACCGGGACGAGCCAATGTTCCGTCTCCCTTTCGCGCTCTTGAATTCACTCATCGAGATCGACGAACAACTGGCCAACTTCCGTTATCGCCACCTCCAGATGGTCCGGCGCATGATCGGCACCCGGGTCGGGACCGGCGGGAGCAGCGGCGAGCAGTACCTCCAGGGCGCGGTCAACCGCAACTACATCTACAGGGAACTCGCCGGCGTCATCACCTTCCTGATCGAGCGCCGCCACCTCCCGGCCTTGCCCTCCCGCCTCCGCCAGGCGCTGCGCTTCAGTTTTAGCGGGGGTTAGGCGAGCGCGCGACCGCTCATCGGCGAGTGGCTTTTGAGCAAAGCTTGCTTTCACTACGCCGCTATATATTAAACAAAACAACGCATTTCTTTACTAAGCGTCGGAGCAAGGCAAGATCGCTTTATCAGGATGAGACGGACGGAAAGATGAATCCAAAAACATTTACCAGCCGCGAGGCGGGGCGCGCAGTGAAAACGCCGCCAGGGTTCTGGGCGTTCGTTCCGTCGGCTTTGCCGCCCAACTAAGCTACAACGCCGAACTGGCCGTCTCACTTTCGCGCGCCGACACCGCCCTTAGCGAGCTTGCCGGCGTCGGACGGCTCCTGCCGAACCCACACCTGCTCATCGAACCTCTCATGTGGCAGGAAGCGGTGCTCTCCAGTCGGATCGAGGGGACCCGCGCCAGCCTGTCCGACCTGCTCGAGGCAGATGCGCTCGAAGTCCGAGCGAAGGACCAGACCCCCGACGTGCGAGAAGTGCGGAATTACATCCACGCCATGACGCACGGCCTGGGCCGCCTCGCATCCCTGCCCCTCTCCCTCCGTCTGGTGTGCGAGTTGCATGAGCACCTCATGCGGGGTGTCCGCGGACATGACAAGACGCCCGGCGCATTCCGGCGCTCGCAAAACTGGATCGGCCCTCGCGGCAGCACTCCGGAAACGGCACCGTACGTACCTCCGCCCGTCGAAGAGATGATGGATTGTCTGGGAAACTGGGAACTGTTTCTGCACAAGCACGGTGAAATGCCCGACCTCATCCAGTGCGCGGTCATGCACGAGCAATTCGAGGCAATTCATCCCTTTCTCGACGGCAATGGCCGGGTGGGTCGCCTCCTCATCACCCTTTTCTTGATCGAAAGAAATCGCCTCGCCCAGCCGCTGCTTTATCTCTCCGTCTTTATCGAGGCCAACCGCCAGGACTACTACGACCTGCTTCAGCGCGTCCGGACGCACGGCGACTGGCTCTCTTGGCTAAATGGTTTCTGCACGGTGTCGAAGTGACCGCGCGCGACGCCGCCGCACGCGCCGCCAAACTGATGGCTATGCGCGAAGAGTATCGTGTCCGGCTCGCTCACAAAGCGACTTCTACCCGCTTGCTCGACAAACTTTCATCAACTCTTATGTCAGCCTGCGTCGGGCGCGGCAGGTCTTGGAGTGCACCAGCCCCACGGCGCTCAAGGCCATCGCCGACCTCGAGCGGCAAGGAATCGTGCACGAAATTACCGGCGGCACCCGGAATCGATTGCACGTGGCGAGCGAGATTCTCGATGTGCTTCAAGCACCTATCGCTTCCGCATAGAATCTTGTCGCTCCGCGCCGCGCTCTTCATCATGCTCTACCGGGACGGGCCGATGTTCCGCCTGCCCTTCGCCCTCCTCAATTCCCTCATCGAGATCGACGCACAACTGGCCACCTTCCGCTATCGCCACCTCCAGAGTCCGGCGGATGATCGGCACCCGGGTCGGGACCGGCATCTACCGTGAGCTGGCCGGCGTCATCACATTCCTCATGGAACGCTGCCATCTGCCGGCCTTGCCCTCCCGTCTTCGCCAAGCCCTGCGCTTCAGCTTTACGAATCGTTAGGCGCGGGTTGCCTATCGGGTCAACCCTTGCTCGCGCCAAGGCCGCTTCCCTCTAGCTGAGCCCGCGATCCAGTAATTCGAGAAACTGGCGCGGTGAAATGATTCTAATACCCCGGTATTCTTTCAAACTCAGAAGATCATTGTCGCCGGTGACGACTACTTCTGCCTTGCCCGCGAGAGCTGTTCCCAGAACGAAATCATCGTTCTTATCCCGGCAAACCCGCTTCGGCAGGCGCTCCGGTTCAACAAATTCGCAAACCTCGATATAAGCCGCGAGCGCGGCTTGCGTGGCCGGCCCGCTTTTGTGTCGCCGCGCGAGAACGGTTTCCAACTCATTTCGCATCGCATGCGACCAGACAATGACAGAGTCGCCGACCGTCTCGTCCAATACCTCTTCACAGAAGCCTTTCGCTGCCAATGCCGAGTAAAGAACGTTGGTGTCGAAGACGACCCTCACGAGACGACCTTGAACACGTCCTCGTCGGTATAAATTCCAAGAGCACGCGCTTGGGGAACGAGTTCCCGTCGCGCCGCTCGCATGGCGCGTCGAAAAATATCCGCCTTGAGGGCACGGCGCACGAATTCGCTGCTGGTCACTCCCTCGGCTTTCGCCATCTTCTCCAGCCCACGCCGCAAATCTTTCGGCAAACTGATCGTGAGAGTCTCACGCATTGTAAGACAGATTAGGACAACCGGTCGGGTGGGTCAAGATGCCCGCTCGCTCTTTCGTCTTCCTGCGCTCTCTTCAACTCCCTCGTCGAGATCGAAGAGCAATTGGGCACCTTCCCCTGCCGATATTGCAGATGGTCCGGCGGATGTCTCGAAAGGCATCCGGGTGAACGGAGTTGCGCCGGGGCCGATCTGGACGCCGTTGCAAGTAAGCGGCGGAGCCACCCAAGAGAAGCTGAAGGAATTCGGAGGCAAGACATGTTCCGCGACTTCGTCCTCGTTGATCCCGCCAGCAATGCTCAGCCCTTTCGTGTGATCGGTGATAGCGATGTATTCGTAGCCGCGCTCCGCTGCCGCGTCCGCCATCTCCTGGACGGTGCCGGAGCCGTCGCTCCAGCGCGTGTGCATTTGCAGGTCGCCGCGGAGTTGTTTCGCCCATGCCGGCTTTTTGTTTAACGCGATCCGCGCATCCGCGAGGGTGAGAAAATCGCGGCGCAAAGGATCGCGCACGCGGGGCAGCGCCGGCGGCTTTTCGATCCAGGCAGTGATGCGTTTCGCGAGCGATGGGCCAACGCCATGCAGTTCCGTCAGGTGCCGACCGGCGGCAAGAAGATCGGCTGCATGTTCAGGCCAGAGGAACGCGGATCGAGCCGCGCGTTTCAAAGCCTGGCGCATCACGCCTTCCGCATCTTTCGCGTCCGCGGCCAGCAACTCCGCGAGATCAACGTTGCCCACCTTCATAGCTTCCGCGTCGCGCGGGTCAACCGCGCCTCCCCGAGGATGAGATTACTTCCCGCCCAGGACTTTGCGGATCATGCCGGTAATGCCGCCGGTAATGCTGCCAGTATCGCCGCGGTCGCCCTGGCCTTTGGCAACTTTTGTTTTGGATTTCGCGCGACGATCGGCCGCGAGCGAGCGTCCGACGTTCACTTGCGTCTTGAACTCGCCCTTTTTGTTGCGTCGCACATAACGCCGGTCGCCTTTCGTCGGTTCGATCAGGGTGCGCTTGCTTGTCTTCCGCGCGCTGCCGCGCGTGGTTTTGCTTCCGCTCGATGTTTTCTTCGCGGAGGCGGTGGTCTTTCTACTCCCGCTGGATTTCCTGGCGGAGCTTGTGGATTTTTTGCTGCTGGATTTTCGGGTGGCCATGACAAAGGCAATTCGGGCATGCCAGTGGTTGTGGTTCCTTTTGGCCGAGTGCGGAGTCGCCCCCGGGAGCGATCCGAGGAAGGTCGGCCTGGCCCGGCTCTTATGGCGGGGCACGACCGTTTCGCAAATCTGGCTTGCGGAACCCCCCGCCATGCGCAGTGCGGCCAACGTCATCCAGCAGACTGCGGCGTGTAGGGACTGACGAACGATCTCCCACGCATCAATGCTGCGGCGACGGCGATTCAAGATGCGGTCAACGCAATCCAGTCTGGTGAATTCCTGAAGCTTCCCATTCTGTAGACCTCCGTGGCTTCGGCAATCCAGTATTACTCAAAAACTGCTGGCCGAGAGTCGTCGTTCGGGTTTGCCCGCGGTTGTTTTTGCAAATGCAACAGAGGAAATATGTGAGAAAAAAGGACTTACCCCCGAGCTGCCGCTAATACCTGAGAACCGACAACTCGCGCGGCTCGGCGCGCTCAATCAGACCACGCCACCGGATCAAGATGTGAGCGTCATCAACTACCGGTCGCTTCAGCCCGCGGACTTCCAAGCCTTCTCCAGGGAGGACTACCCCGATAATCACCTCGGACCAGATTCCGCGCGGACATACTATACGTGACTCACGTATATCGCCTCAAAGCGCCGCGGAAGACTTGCTCGAAGATGGAATCCCCTTAACGACCAATCACCGTCCAGATAGCTTCCATCGCCAGATGCTTGGGTTCGGAGCGACCGTGTTCCCACTCTTACAGGGTGCGCTTGGAAATCGATCGGCGCACCGTCGGCCATGTTGTGTCAATAGTGAGGACTTCTCTGAAAGCGCGTGTCAAACAGCGGAAGTCGAAATTCGGAAAGTAAGTCTAGGTCATCGAGGTTTTAAAATCTTTAGGAAGTTTGGCGGCGCTGGGTGTGATGGA
>JACCZO010000279.1 GCA_013695925.1 Chthoniobacterales bacterium | reverse complement strand
TCCCCAGCACCGCCTGGTCCGATTCCTTCGCCTCCGCCATTCGCGGGATGACGCGTTTCGGCACAATGAGGACGTGCACCGGCGCCTGTGGAGTGACGTCGTGAAAAGCGAGGACGTCGTCATCTTCGAAAACGATCTTCGCCGGGATCTCGCGCGCGGCGATCTTCTCGAAAATGGTCATCGAATCGAGCAGCTCAACTCCGCCACTTCCGCCGCGCTGCAGATTTTTTCGCGAATGAAGCAGGTCACTTCCTCGCGCAATCCATCGCAGGCGCGAGTCCAGATTTTGACTCCGCGCAGATGTTTGATCGCCGGCTGCAAACCGAAGAAGTGGATTCCAGTCGCGCCCGTTTCCATAATCGCGTGCACGCGTTTCTCGAGCAGATCGAAAAATGCCAGTTCGTAGCCGTCACCGGCGGCTTCCGCGACTTCGTAGAGCGAGACCGAAATCGGTGGGGGCGTCGGCCGGAAATGCGGCACGATTTCCTTGTAGCCGATCACTTTCAAAACATAGCGCACCGTTTGGTTGAGCTGGCTGAACGCGACCACCGACTCGTCCGTCCGCAGGCGCAAATAGAAGGCAATGCTCTCGGTCACATGCTCGGTCAGCCACCAGCGCGGATACCCGGCGCGGTCGGCCGCCTGCTTGATCTCGCCGTGCAGCCAGTCGCGATTGAACTCGAAAAGCTGACCGGATTCGGAGCGGAGGTAGGGAAATTCTTCTTTAAACGCGACCATTATTAGCGGGTTCGTTGAACAATTCGGGTTGGCGCGCGTCGGGTTTTATTCGCTGATGGAGTGCGCGAATCTCGTCGATGAAACGTTCGACATCCTCAAAGCGGCGATGGACTGAGGCGTAACGCAAATAGGCGACTTCATCGAGTTCGCGCAGCTTTTCCAGAACCTTGTCGCCGATTGCGACGGTCGAAATTTCGCGCTCGCCGGTTTCCAACTCGTGCACAATGTCATCGACCGTTTGTTCCAGCATCACGAGGTTGATGGGACGTTTCTCGCACGCGGTCGCGATGCTTTCGGCCAGTTGGCGGCGCTCGAAAACCTCATGCGTCCGGTCGCGTTTGACGACTCGCAAATCGGTCCGCTCGATTTCTTCGTAGGTGGTGTATCGGAAGGCACACTGTAAACAGACCCGGCGTCGTCGAATGCTCGAGCCATCCCGTGATTGGCGGGAGTCGATAACCTTGTCATCCCGGCATCCGCACTTTTGACAACGCATAGTGTCGCGGTTGTGTGTAACACACCATTAGTTGTAGCGTCAACGTTCCGGCGCAACAATTCGTGCATTTGCGGAAAAAATTCCGCCACCAAGCCCGCCTCGGCCTAACGAACAATCGGAAAGCGCCCGCGCCTAACGAGGCGGAAATTCGAATTCCGCCTTGTCCTTCTTGGGCGAGAGCACGAGGTAGGCGGCGAACTTATTGCCCCGCTTGGAAACGAAGTTCTCGATCAGGGGCGACTTGCCCTGCGCGAGCAACTCTTTCACTTCGTCCGGCGTGATCGTGTGTTCGCAAAGCGTTTTGCTCAACTTGAAAACGGCCCGGTTGTCCTGGTCGGGCTTGCGCACGTAGTAGGCGCCGTCCGCTTCCACCAGCTCGCCGTGATGCACTTTGCTCTCGCCGACGACTTTGGCTTTGGAGAGATCGACTTGTGGACGCGCTTTGCCCGCCACTGGTTTTCCATCCTTGTCCTTCTTTGCTTCGCGCGGCGGAAATTCCCACGCGATCCGCGCGCCGTGGCGGACGAGGAAAGCATCGAAGGGCCGGCCCTTCTTTGAGATGAAGCCTTTGATCAGATCGGTCTTCCCTTTTTCCGCCAGTTGAATCGCGGTCTCGTGCGAAATTTCTTTTTTGCACATCAGTCGGCCGACGCGGAAAGCCTGCTTCCATTCCTCGCCCTCGCGTTCGCGCAGGACGTAGTTGGAACCGGATTCGCAGAGCTGCGCGCCGGAGGCGGGATCGGTCCAGAACGGTTCCATGGCGCCGACGTCGACCTTTTCGCCAAAGTCGTACTCCGCTTTCCACTTCCCGGTCGTCTCGTCTTTGGCGAGTTTCAGTTTGGCCGGAAATGAAGAACGAGTTTTGGCAGAAATAAATCCATCGAGCGGTCCGACCGAGCCGTTCGTGACCAGCTCGCGGATTTCTTCTTCCGACATTTTCCGGCCGCCGATGACCTTGTAGATCATGAAGTCGCCGTCTTCGGATTTGTAGCCGCGCAACGTCTCGCGCAGCGGCTTGCTGTCGGTCGGCGAGATGATGTCGCTCACGCGGGCGACGGAATCGTCTTCCTCAAATCCTTTGACGCGTTCGACGATCCCTTTCGTCTCTTCCACGATCTCGGCCATGAATTTCTCGCGCGGGAATTTCCCCTGCTCCATCAGGCGCAGTTGATGTTCCCACTCACCGGTCATGGCGGGGCTGGTGATGTCCGTCGCTTTAACCGCGGTGAGAAACTCAATCAGCTGCTCGGCCTTCGTGGTCGGCACCAGCTCGCGCTGCTGGCGGTCGATATACTTCTGGTAAATCAACCCGTCGATCGTATCGGCACGGGTCGCGGGCGTGCCGAGACCGCGTTCTTTCATCGCTTCCTTCGCTTCTTCGTCGTCAACGAACTTACCGGCGGTTTCCATCGCCGAGAGCAGGGTCGCTTCGGTATAACGCGGCGGCGGCTTGGTCGTTTCGCCATGCAGGACGACTTCCTGCGTTTTCGCCTGGCCGTGGTCTTCGCCGCTCATGGCAGGAAGCGCTTTGTCTTTCTCCGAACCTTCTTCGACCGTCGTTCGTCCGTAAACTTCCAGCCAGCCGGCCGCGGTCAGCACTTTGCCTTCGGTCTTGAACCTGTGCGTCGCGACCTGGCTGAGCCGGGTCGTAATGTCGAACTCCGCGACCGGATAAAATACCGCCACGAAACGCCGCGCCACCATGTCGAAGATTTTCGCCTCGGCGTCATCGAGGTTTTTCGCTTCCGAAGTGGTCGGGATGATCGCGAAGTGATCGCTGATCTGCGCGTTGTTGAAAATGCGCTTGTTGAGCCTGACCCAGTCGTTTGCCAGCACCTTCTGCGCGTGCCCCCGGAGCGACCCGCCAAGGTTGCCGAGCGTTTGCCTGACGACGGGGAGATAATCCTCCGGCAACGCGCGCGAATCGGTCCGCGGATAGGTCAGCATCTTGTGTTTCTCGTAAAGGGCCTGCGCAATCTGCAGAGTGCGCTTGGCGGAAAATCCAAAACGCCCGTTTGCTTCGCGCTGCAACGTCGTCAGGTCGTAAAGGCGCGGCGCGATCTGTGTGCTGCTCTTTTTCTCCTCGGAGACTTGGGCCAGTGGGTGGCCCTGGCACGCAGCAACTACGGCTTCCGCCGCGGCCTGATCCCAGACCCGATCGATCCGGTCGTGCTCATCGTCGCTCTTTTTGAAATCCGGGCGCTGATACGTTCCCTCGTAGCTGCCTTTGACGATCTCGAATTTCCCGGTCACGCGCCAGTAGTCGCGCGGGTTGAAGTTGCGGATCTCCAACTCCCGTGCATAAACCATCGCCAGAGTCGGAGTCTGCACGCGACCCACTGAAGCGACATTGCCGGCCCGTGAGCCGAACATCCGTTTCGTGATTGCGCGGGTGCCGTTGATCCCGATGAGCCAATCGCTCTCGCTGCGGCAACGGGCAGCATCGGCGAAGGGCCGCATTTCCTCTTCGCTGCGGAGTTTTTGAAAGCCTTCGCGAATCGCCTGCGGCGTCATCGATTGGAGCCAGAGTCGTTTCACGGGATGCTTGTTCTTCGCCAGTTGCGCGAGGTAGGTAAAGATGAGCTCACCTTCACGCCCGGCGTCGCAGGCATTCACCACTTTCTCGATGTCCTTGCGCGCGATTAATTTCTTGAGCTGGGCAAACTTTCCTTTCGAGTCCTCGCTCGGTTTGAGCTCAAATTTTTCCGGAATAATCGGGAGCGTCTCGAGCCGCCAGTAGCCATATTTCTTTTTGTCAATGTCCTCGGGCATGAGGAGTTCGGCGACGTGGCCGACCGCAGACGAGATGACGTATTGGTCGTTCTCGAAGTGCGCGCCTTTCTTGGGGACTTTGCCGAGCGCGCGCGCGATGTCGGCCGCGACGCTCGGCTTTTCGGCAATGATGAGGGTTTTGGCCATGAAGGGTTGCCAACTAGACCCCGTTGGCTGCGTTTGCAAGTCCCCCTCGTGCTCGTGCTCCTGCTCGTGCTCGTGATCGACCGGGGCGGAGCACGAGTGGGAACGTTACGAAAGCTTCACGAAATACTTCCCGGGTAACTGTTTGACGAGACGTTTCAATTCGAGCCGCAAAAGCACCGAGGAAACGGTCGCGGCCGGCAGTTCGCTGCTCGCCGCGATCTGGTCGATCGGCGTCTCGGTCGGCCGGATTGCATCGTAAACGAGACGCTCATCGGCGGACAGTTCCGGCAGGGGGCGAGCGACGGCTTCCGGCAGCTTCTGCTTTTCCGGGAGCAGGATCTGGAGGTCGTCGAGAATGTCCCCCGCGTCCATGACCAGCTTGGCGCCTTGTTGTATCAGACGGTTCGAACCGTGCGCGGTCGGGGCATTAATGTGACCGGGCACCGCGTACACCGAACGCCCCTGCTCAATCGCCTGTGAAGCCGTGATGAGCGCGCCGCTGTTCAAGCCGGCCTCTACCACGAGGATGCCGTGACTCCAGCCGCTGATGATCCGGTTGCGCATCGGGAAGGTCTGGCGGTCGGGTTCGATCGCCATCGAGAACTCGGAAATGACCGCGCCGTTGCCGCTCCGGATCTTGTCGGCGAGGGCGGCGTTTTCGGGCGGGTAGAGTTTTGTTAGGCCGGAACCAATGACGGCGATCGTGCGGCCCTTGGCCGCCAGCGCGCCCTGGTGCGCGGCGGTGTCGATCCCGCGCGCGAGCCCGCTGATCACGGTCAGACCCGAATAGGCGAGCTGATAAGAAAGCTTCTTCGCGCACTCCGCGCCGTAGTGGCTGGTGCGGCGCGAGCCGATGACCGCAATCGCGTGTTGATCGCGCTCCGTCAGTTCGCCCCAGACGTAAAGCACGATGGGCGGCGCGTGAATCTCGCGCAGCTGGCGCGGATAGACCGGTGATTGCGCGGTAATGACATCGGCGCCGAAATCGCGGACGCGCTCCAGCTCGGCCGGCAGGTCGACGGTGTTTTCCCAATTCGCGATCTGCTCGGCGACCTCATTGCCGATGCCGTCGACCGTTCGCAACTCGCTCCGTTTCGCCGCCAGGATGCGCTCCGGCGTTTCAAAAACCTCGAGCAAGTTGCGCAAACGCACCGGCCCCATGCCTGCGACCATGTTGAGCGCGATGCAGGCTTCGGTGCGGTTCATGCCTCGGGCTGGAAACGCTTCAGGAAAACCGCGGGGGTCAGAACCGGGATGGGAGAACCCCGATAGTCGGCAACATTCCTGGTCGCAATGAAATTCGCGTTAGCCGAGATCGCGGCCGCGACCTGCAGCGCATCCTCGAAATCGGCCATCCGCATGGTCAAAGCGTGACGCACACTCTCGGTCCCTCCGCTGGCGACGATGGCAAACTTTAAGAGTCCGCTGAGGAAGCTCCGGGCAAAGGAAGCAGACCGCGCCGCACTCAGAAGATAAAAGAGATTCGACATCGTATGCCAGGCCACGATCGTCGCCTGGTGTTCGCGCTGACACCATTCCAGGAGAGCGCGACTATCGGGTCCGAACAGTTCGCGGCCCAGCGCGACGTCCATCAGAACATCGGTGTCGAGGAGAACCTTCAATGGTCGTGGACGTACTTCTCGAGCAAGTGTTTCAGCCGGCCGTCCCCGGGCTTCGGAACAGGAATCTCAAATTTTCCATACCACTTCTGGGCGAACGACGGTTCCTTCAGTTTCCGAAATTGACCCTCGACCATTTCGGAAAGCGAGATCCCATTGCGCTTCGCAAATTTCTTCGCATCGGCCACGACATCGCGATCGACCGTCAGGGTGAGCTTGGTTTTCATGACACGTGCAAATTAGCTCTTTGCACGTGTTCCTTCAAGACTTTCCCTAGAACGGAATGTCGTCGTCGTCTGGCGGGCTGGGAGGCGTGTTTTTCGGCGGAGCCGAACTCCGTCCCCCGCCGCTCGGGCGCGAGCGAGGTGCTTCTTCGCCTTCATCGGGCTCGCCACCACTGGCACCACCGGCACCGCCGCGGGGCGAGCCGAGAAATTGCACGTTGTCCGCCACCACCTTGAGCTTGTTGCGCTTCTGGCCGGAGGTTTTGTCTTCCCAGGAATCGAGCTGGAGCCGCCCTTCGATGAAAACAGGCCGGCCTTTCTTGAGATATTCGCCGACGTTTTCCGCGGTGCGTCCCCAGACGGTGACGTCGACAAAGGTCACTTCTTCGCGCTTCTCTCCGTTTTCGCCGGAGTAAATTCGGTTAACCGCGATGCCGAGTTCCGCGACCGCAGTACCCTTCGGCGTGTAACGCACCTCGGGGTCGCGCGTCAGATTTCCCATCAGGAGGACTTTGTTGAAATTGGCCATGCGCCCGTTCTAGCGAATCTATTTCTCGGCGGCGACTCTCTTTTTCGCTGGCGCCTCTTTTTTCTCGCGCAGCTTCTGGTAGTGCTGGCGATAGACTTCCGGGTCGAGCTTGAACTTGGAACGCAGTTTGGTGATCAGCTGCGAATCGGCGTGGAAGATAAAATTCACATAGAAGCCGGCATCGAGGTCGCCCGCCACGTAGGAAAACTGGCGTTTGTCCATTTTCTGGACCTGCTCGACTTGGGCGCCTTCTTTTTGAAATTCGGATTCGAGGCGGTCAACGATGTCCTTCACATTGTCATCCTTGCCCTGTGTGTTGAGCACGAGCAACGCTTCATAACGATTCTTCATATTTCTTCGGGTGGTTGGTTGAAAACATTCATCGCAGCAAACAGCCCTTTGTCGACCGCGCACTTCACTGCTTCGGCGGCACGGTGGATAGTCGCATCGAGGACCGGTTGTTCTTCTTCAAAAAAGCGTCCGAGCACGTAATCGACCGCGCTCATTGTAGCCGGGGGCGTTGACCCCGGCTGTGGTTCTGGCTCGAAGCGGCCGGGGTCAGCGCCCCCGGCTACAACGGCGCGCGCGCCAATTCCCACCCGCAACCGCGGGATCGCCTCGGTCCCAAAGTGTTCGATGATCGATTCGAGCCCGTTATGCCCGCCAGAGCTGCCTTGCGTTCGCAAACGCAGGCGCCCGAGCGGCAAAGCGAGGTCGTCGAGCACCACGAGCACTTCCGCCGCCGCGATTTTGTAGAAATTTGCGATCGCCACGACCGCTTCCCCGCTCCGGTTCATAAAAGTGGCTGGCTTGACCATGATCACGTCGCTTTTGGCCCAGCCCGCGTTCCATTTCGCCGAAAAATCCCAGGACAGCCGGGCATCGGCGGCGAGCCGGTCGAGAACCATGAAACCAATATTGTGGCGCGTGCGCAGATATTCGCGCCCCGGATTCCCGAGGCCCGCAATCAGGCGAATGGGTGCGGCAGTTTCGTTCACATCCGCTCCGGCGCGAGGGCGCGGAAATTACTTCTTCGAGTCCTTCTCTTTCGCAGGCGCGCCTTCCGGCTCTTCCTTCTTCGCCGTGATCACTTCCGGCTGGACGGCGGCTTCGGTAGCGGCGACGACCGGCTCTTCTTCCACCTTCGGTGCGAGGACCGAGAAGGCGGTCAAATCCGGCGGCACCCGGGTGGTGACGCCTTCCGGCAGCGGCAGCTCGCGCACGTGGATGGAGTCGCCGATCTTCAGATGCGTCACGTCGACCGTAATGACATCGGGGAGATCGCGCGGCAAACACTCGATCTCGAGCGAGCGGAGGTTCTGCTCGAGCAATCCGCCAAAAGTTTTCACACCTTCCGGAATCCCGCTTGGCTCGAGCGGCACGTCCGCCTCAATCACTTCGTCCATCGAGACCGCGTGAAAATCAACGTGCAAAATCTCGCCGCCCAGCGGCGCATGCTGCACCTCCTGCATGAGCGCGAGGCGACCGCCCTTCTCGCCGTCGATTTCAAGTTCGACGAGAATGTTCTCGCCCGAGGCGTGGCTGAGGAGGAGCGAAATATCGCGGCGCGAGACCTGGAGCGGCTCGGCCTTGGTCTTGCCGCCGTAGATGATCGCCGGGACTGCGCCCTGCGCTTTGATTTTGCGGACCGCCGATCGGCCCGTGCCGGTCCGCCGCGTTGCTGAGAGTTTTACTTGTTTGGCCATGATGTTCGATTGCTAAGGCGTGCCGCTGTCGATTTTGAAAAGCGACGAAACGGACTCGTCGTTATGAATCCGCTTGATGCTTTCCCCGAGCAGCTCAGAGACACAAAGCACCGTGGTGGTAAAACCCTCCACGGTGCGCACCGGCACGCTATTGGTCGTAATTAATTCCTTAATTTCAGATTTTTGCAACCGCTCGAGCGCGACATCGGCCAAAACCGCGTGGGCCACTCCGGCATAAATATCGAGCGCGCCATTCTTTTTCAGTAACTTCGCGGCGGAAGTGAGAGTGCCGGCCGTTTCGGTCAGGTCGTCCACCAGGAGGACATCGCAGCCCTCCACCTCGCCGATCAAATATTGCGCTTCGGTTTCCGTCGCGCTCTTTCGCTGCTTGGCCACGATCGCGAGGTTGGTCCCGAGCGCCTGCGAATATGCGCTGGCCATTTTCAGGCCGCCGACATCGGGCGAAACGACGACCCGTTTCCGGGTCAATCTTTCGCGGAGGTAGGGAATCAATACCGGAAGCGAATACAAATGATCGACCGGGATATCGAAAAATCCCTGCACCTGCTGGGCGTGGAGGTCCATCGTGAGGACGCGATCCACCCCGGCCGCGCAAAGAAGATTGGCGACCAATTTCGCCGTGATCGGCACGCGCGGTTTGTCTTTTCGATCCTGCCGCGCGTAACCGAAGAATGGGATCACCGCCGTGATGCGATCGGCACTGGCCCGGCGGGCGGCGTCGACCATGATGAGCAACTCCATGAGGTGCTCGTTTACCGGCGGGCAGGTCGGCTGGACGATGAAAACATCGCGGCCGCGGATATTTTCCTCGATCTTGACGTAGGTCTCGCCATCCGGAAACGAACTCAGGGTCGCAGCCCCCAGCGGCACGCCGATCCCCTTGCAGATGCGGGTCGCCAATTCGCGATTGGCGGAACCGGAGAAAATTTTGAGCTCAGGTTGGAGAGCAAACATGCTTCGAGGGCCGCTATCTTAGGCGCGAACAATCCGCCTTGGCAAAGATTTCCTTGCCTCGGAAAAAAACGGAGGCGGTGAAATTTCTCTCACCGCCTTCGCCAAACACCAAAGCAAATCTTTCTACCGGAGCCACCGCTCCCCAACTCACGCTTCTAGGAATAGCAAAAATTCGACGCGACCGTCAATAAAACTTTTTGCGAAACTCAAAATTTTATTTCGCAAAGCTATCGCGCAGTTTCGCCTTCTTTTCCTCGCAATCCTCCTGCAGGCGCCGGATCTCGGAGGTCAGCTGCTTTTCCAGCTCTTCGAACTCCGCAAACGTTCCCTTCAGTCCGGCCTCGTCGATTTTCGACTGCAGAAAAAGTTCCTTCTCCGCGATCTTCGCCTTGTAGGTAGAATCGATCTCCGCCAGTTGCGCCTTTTGTTCGTCGGTCAGTTGGACCGTGGGCGCGGCCTTTTCCAGCCGTTCCATCGCCAGTTCGTATGCTGATTTCATAATCCCTCCTGCTCGCTCTTACTCGTGCTCGTGCTCCTGATCGTAATCGTACCTAAATCCTGCTCCTGCTCCTAATCCTGCTCCCGATCCTAATCGTAATCGATCCGTTGCACACCCGAAATCCGTCCCTAAATTTTCGCTCCGCATGCCCGCGAAAATCCAACTTCTCAGCACCGATTTCGACGGCACCCTCGTCTCCCACGCCAACGATCCCGTCTTCGACCGCGAGTGCATGGAGCTCATCCGCGAGCTCCAAACCGGCGGCGCCATCTGGGCCATCAACACCGGCCGTTCCGTTGGCCTGCTCGAGGAAGGCCTGGAAGATTTCGCCTTCCCCATGCTGCCGGATTTCATCCTCACGAGCGAACGCGACGTCTTCCGTCCCACCCAACACGGCTGGGAACCCTACGGCGATTGGAACGCCCGCTGCGCCCAGGCCCACGCCGAGCTTTACGATTCCGCCTCGTCAGTTTTCGCCGAGGTCGTCGATTTCGTCAGCCGCCGCACCAAAGCCCGCGTCGTCTACGAAGCCGACGCCGTCGCGGGCCTGATCGCGACCAACGAAGAAGAGATGGATCGCCTGGCTAAATTCATCGACCGAGCCAAGGCTGGCGAGCCAAAGTTCCATTACCAGCGCAACACGGTCTACCTGCGCTTCTGCCACGCCGATTACCACAAAGGCGCGGCCTTGGAAGAGCTCTCGCGCCTCACCGAAATCCCGCGCGAAGCCACCTTCGCCGCGGGCGATCATCACAACGACATCTCCATGCTCGACGGCCGCTACGCCGCCTTCCCCTCCTGTCCGGCCAACGCCATTGCGGAAGTGAAGGAAGCCGTCCGCCGCGCTGACGGCCGCGTCGCCGAGAAAGAATTCGGCGCCGGGGTGCACGAAGCGCTCCAGCACTTCCTTTGTAAGCGGGATCGCTGATCCCGGCCGCTCGCTCATTCGGTAGGGCTCTGTTGAGCAGCCACGGATGACACGGACTTACACGGCTAAAAGGCAATTCCGATCCGTGTTTGATCCGTGTAAATCGGTCTTAATCCGTGGCTAAGAATCTCACAAGAAAGGCGTGGCGGGTTTGCGCACCGCTGACTTCGTAGTAGATCAGAGGCACTAATCGGCGGTGGCCGAACCAAGCTTGAGCCGCTCGTTTTCTGCCAGCAATTCGCCCAGTATCGGCCAGCTCACGGTGCTATCCATGTCGTGGAAGGCGTGGAGATAAACCGCCACATTCTCGGCCGGATACTTCGCCAGCAATTGGCCGGTAACTTCGCGCAGTTTTTCCTTGGGGGGCGACTCGGGCAACTGTTCGACGGTGCCGTCCTCGTCGCGGGCGATGCCTAACGAATCAAGGAAATCGCAGAGCATTTGCTTTTGCGCGCCGAGGAGCCAGGCCTGAAGAAGGTGGGCGGCAAGGGTGTCGGCCGGTTTGCGAGCGAGCGCGTTCTTGATCCAGGTGTAACGCTCGGGCGGCGGTTTCCGCTCGATGAAGATGGCCCGCAGGTTGCGCTGGCTGGCCAGGGTATTGACGACACTCTTGAAGACCGGGGTCTGGGTCTTTTGGAGATAGCCCAAAAGCTGGGAGGCAAGGGCGGGCGACATGTGCTGAAAGATTTCGTAGGATTTCATGGATTGGCGCGGAGGATTGCCGGCGCAACCACCTCGGCGAGGTAGACAGCTTGGGCGTGTTTCAGGGTAAAGCTATTGGTCATGTAAGTGAGGAGCAGAACCCAGAAGGTGAGGGCGAGACTGAAGAGCGGGAACTGCAGGGCGAGCGGGAGGGAGTAAATGATGGCCATGAGCGGAATCCAGACTGCCCACGTGGCGAGCAGGGTGGGCACAATCTTGTCGCGATAATGGTCCCAGGTAAAACCGCGGCCTAACGATTCAAGGCTGAAGCCGGTGTTCTTCCACTCATAAGTGAGCACGCCAAAGGGCGCGGCAAAGAAGGGATTGTAGCCCAACTGGTCGATGCAAATCTTGCCCAGCACGACCGGGAAGGTGACCACGTTGCCGAGCAAGGCCGCTTCGCCCCGGTAGAGGAGATCAACCAGGGTGCCGTCAATCGCCCAGATCGGCACGGTGAAAAGAAGGTTGCGCAGGTTCCGCCGCTGCGGGCGGCCGCGCTGGAAAAACAGGATGAGAAACAACTCCGGCACGAGCGCGCCGGCGGTGATGGCGGCGAGGATGACAAAGACCAGGCCGTGGCGAATTTTGTAGGCTGCCAGTTCGTTCAGCAGACCTGCAACGGCCGGGCTGAAATAGTAACCGGCCAGCAGAGCCAACATAAGCACTTGGATAAGGAGGGCCGGCGCCAGATTAGCCCGTGCCGCTTCCCAGCCGAGCGCCCAAGGGGTGCGGTGGTGCGAACGCAGAGAAGTAGTCATTCCGGGCTGCTCCGAAGAGGGACGGCTGCTGATCCTCTTCCGGCTGCGGCTCCCCGGTAATGGAGCGAATGCGCTCGATCAGCCCCCGGAAGTCGGAGGGCTTTTGCACGGTGTCGATGAACTCCGGCCCGCAGAATTTCGGTGCTCATACTCGGTTCGAGATAACCGCTCGCCACGATCGCGCGCGTGCTCGGCTTATTTTTTTCATGCGCAGAAAAACATCGCGCCCGCCTAGGCGCGGCAGGCCGAGGTCGCAGACGACGAGACCGATCTCCTCCGCATGTTCCTCAAACATTTCGACCGCTTCGACGCCGTCTTTCGCGGCCAGGACGCGGCAGCCATCGGAGCGATTCGCTCAGCGCGGCCGACTCGTGCGTGCCGGAAAAAACGATGAAGGGAATACCGGGCGCCTTGGCCCGGGCCAGGGCGAGGGCATCGAGACCGTGAGAGGAAGGGCCGTGGCTGCCGGCCAGAACGAGGTCGACCGGCCGCTCCATTGCGGTCGAGCGTTCGGCCAGGGTGCGGACGCGTACCAGTTCGTATTGGAGCGCGCTATTCTTTCGCTCGGCGCCGTCCAGGTCTGCGTCGGCCTCATTGGTTTCGAGATGAACAATCTGCAATAAACCCATCGTGCTACTTGTCCGCCGAGAGCGCGCTGGGGAGGCGGCTGCGATCAGGGGGGACTCGTCGCACATCCGGCAAAGTGTTGCCAGTCCGATTGCACGGCCACCTGGCCTAACGACTCTTTTCGACCGGCGGCGCCGCGCCTTCAGGCTGGGACATGGCGGAAAGATTCGTCTTTCTGCGGCTTGGAGGCAAGATTCTGCTTGAACCCCCTCCGCACCACCGCCACCAAGTCACCATGCCCAGCGTCACCATGCCCAGCGCGCAACGATGACCACTTCCGCTGCTCCCACCCCGGCCGGTAAAAGGAAGCTCATCGCGCACGCGCTCCCGATGTTTCTCTTCGTCGCGCTGTTCTCCCTTTGCAGCTTACTGCGACGGCCGGGCGCGGCGCTTTGGCTGGCCGCGCCGGAGTTCTGGGTCTATCCACTGCAGACCTTTCTCTGCGCGGGGCTCCTGGTTTTCTATTGGCGGGAATACGAATTCCACCCCCTGCGCCGGCCGGCCTTTACCGTCGCAATCGCGCTCCTGGTCTTTGTCCTCTGGATCGCGCCCCAGCAATTCTTCCATTTCCCCGCCCGTTTGGTGGGGTTTAATCCGGACACGCTCTCGGCCAGCCCGGCGGCTTATTGGACGACGCTGATCCTGCGCTTCATCCGGCTGGTCATCGTCGTGCCGCTGGTGGAGGAGATTTTTTGGCGCGGATTTCTGCTCCGCTATCTCATCTCCGAACGGT
>JACCZO010000259.1 GCA_013695925.1 Chthoniobacterales bacterium | reverse complement strand
AGTCAAGACAAAGCCAACGAGTATTTCGCCGACGGCATTCAGGAAGAAATCCTGACCAAGCTTTCACGCATCGGCGACCTCAAGGTCATCTCGCGCACATCGACGCAACGATTCAAGAGTTCCTCCGAGGACATTGCGCAGATCGCGAAGCAGCTCGGCGTCGCGAATATCCTCGAAGGCACGGTCCAGAAAGCGGGCGATCAAGTACGCGTCAATGTCCAACTCATCGATGCCGCAAACGATTCACATCTTTGGGCGGAACGATATGACCATCAGTTAATTGATATCTTCGCGGTCGAAAGCGACATTGCTGCGAAAATCGCTGACGCGCTGCACGCAAAACTTACCGGCGCCGAACGTCGCGCGATTTCATCACAACCCACCACCAACACCGAGGCGTATCAGCTCTATCTGAAGGCGCGACATCAGTGGCGTAATTCCTTCGCGCCCGGCTACGAACAGGTTCGCAAATATTTTGAGCGCGCCATCGAACTCGATCCCAGCTTTGCCCCCGCTTACGTTGGGCTCGGTGGGTATCACGCCTTTGGCGCGGCCAACGCCATTTTACCGCCGGCGCACTGGCCGGCTGCCGAGACTGCCCTTCAAAAAGCGCTCGAGTTGGATGACACGCTGGCCGAAGCCTATCATCTCCTCGCTGGCGTCGAGGTGTATTATAAGAGGGATTGGCCGGCCGCCGAGCGCGCCTTCCTTCGGGGGGCAGAATTGAATCCGAGTGATGGCGAGATCCGCCATCATTATGGTCTGTGTCTCGTTCTGTTCGGACGCAGCGAAGAAGGGCTCTCCCAAATCGCACAGGCGAAACAGCTCGATCCCTTCTTTCCCGGGTTGCATCTATTTGCCGGGAGAATCCTCTTTTTTCTGCGCGATTACGATGGCGCGATTGCCTATTTTGCCACCACATTGGAACTCGAACCGACGAATGCTGTCGCGCACGAACATTTTGGTGATGCCTGTGAACGCAAAGGAATGTTCCACGACGCCATCACGCAATGGTGCGCGGGTTTAACCTTGAGTGGTCAACCGGAACAGGCGTAATTCCTCGAACAAACTTTTGCCGCTTCCGGATTCGACGTCGCCGTTCGCGCGTTGGCGCAAAAGCAATTGCAGCAGCTTAACGAAACGAGCGCGCGTGGTGAATATGTTCCGGCCTGGCGTTACTTAGTCGTCTACTTGCGCCTCGGTGACCGGGACCAGGCCTTTGCATGGCTTGCGAAAGCGGTCGAAGAACCCAATTGGTTCGCGCTCCAGATGAGAATCAATCCCGTCCTCGATCCGTTGCGCAGCGATCCGCGCTTCGAAAAAATCGTTGGCTCACTCGCGTCAACGGAGGTGAAGTAATCGCGGGTCTCGGACTGCCTCGGCCCGGGGAAACCTAAAGCCGCCTCGCTTCCTCCTAATTCTTCCTTCTCAATTCCTGCTTTTCCCCCACGTTGCTCCGATGCCTCAGCCCGCCGCCCGCGCCCGCTCGTTCTGGCCGCGCGGCGCCGTTGGCAACATGCTCCTCGCCACGCTCGCTTTTGCGACCATGAATGTCTTCGTAAAGCAGCTCGATCGCATCCCGGCAATGGAGATCGTCTTCTTTCGTTGCCTCGTCTCGGGAATGATCTGCGGGATCGAGATCGCGCGCCGGCGGCTCGATTGGAAAGGGAACAATCACACCCTCCTGATCGCCCGCGGCACCTTCGGCACCCTCGCCCTCTTCGCCTTCTTCGTGACGCTGCAGCACATGCACCTCGCCACCGCGGTCACAATCCAATATCTCTCCCCCATCTTCACCGCACTTATTGGCGTCTTTGTCCTGCGCGAGATGGTTCCAGCGCGGCAATGGTTCTTTTACGGGATCGCCTTCGCGGGCGTTTTCGTGCTCAAGGGCTTCGACTCACGTGTCTCTACGTTTTATCTCCTCCTTGGCATTTTCTCCGCCCTCTGCTCCGGCATGGCCTACAACCTCGTCCGCCGGCTGCGGGAGCGCGAAGAGCCGATTGTCGTGGTCCTCCATTTCCAGCTCGTCGGCATCGCGGCCGGCCTCGTCTTTATTCTCTTTAGCTGGCGAACCCCGACGCCTTGGGAATGGGTCTCGCTTCTCATGTGCGGCGTCCTCACCCAGGTTGGGCAAATCTGTCTGACCAAAGCCCTCCAATCCGAGCGGATCGCAAAGGTCGCGGTCCTGAATTACATCGGACTCGTCTATGCCCTCATCTTCAGCATCACGATCTTCGGCGAAACCTACACCGCCCAGACCGTGCTCGGCATCTCGTTAGTCGTGGCCGGCGTGCTGCTCGCGGTGCTCTACGGTAAACTCAAGCCGCCTGAGGTGATCGAAGAGACTGAAACCGCGGTCGTCTGACCGAGGCCGCCGCAGCTTGTCCCTAAGTTACGCCGCCATCTTTAGCGGGGGTGGCGGCGTGCCCAACCAGTGCGTTAACGCCTGACGCTCGCGCTTGCCGTTCTCGCCGGGAGTAAGGAGAAAGGTCAGCTTTTTGGCGATGATTTCTGTGAGAGCGATGTCGGCAGATTGCATCCCGGGAGCGTGCACTACCAGCGGCCTGTGCCCCAGGACAAGTTGGCGAACACGAAGCGACACCACGTTGACGAGGAGCGCCTGGTCAGGGATGGCCTTTAATGCGGCGGTGAGGAGTTCTGATTTCATAATAGTTGTAAGCCTTCGTTCGCCTCTCCGCCTCGCAATCATCATCACCCACATTTCATTGCCGGAGCCGTTCGCGGCGTGATCCCTGATTTCCTGCGCGAATCCGTGGTCCGGCTCGAAGAGACTGGCAAACTTAGCCGTTGGGCCGGTCAGCGACCGATGCAGGGGAGCATAAGGTCATGTCCCAATAAACCTAACGATTTGTTTTCGATGGCTCCAAAGACCAGGGCGCTCCCCGGGAAATCAGTCAGGCGGCGACCAGTTTCGACAAAGGCGTTACGAAATGCCCTTGTTATGGGCCGCCTGCAGCCACTCGATCTCCGAGGGGTTTGCCTCACGAACGGCCGAAGCCATCATATGGTTGCACTTGTCGTTCTCAAACCGCCCAGTCACCATCAACCCCGTCGGATGTGTGCCGACCGACTCGATGTGGAAGTAGTCGGCAGTCGCGGGCGCCCTTCCGTCAGTGCGGTCGATGATCATCAACTTGCCCGCGTATGCGCGCCCGTAAGCCCGGGCATCCATCTTTTCTACGGGCACAGCGGCTGGCGTGGCAGTCATCCCGCAAGGTAAGGGCAATCTCTTCGAATAGATAGAGGGCTGCTTTGACGCCGCATCGGCCCCTCGTGGGCGGCGTCCTCCTCCAGTCGATGGCAAACCGAAGTCGCCTGGATGCAGAGCCGGAAAAGATGCGTGGAGTGATCCAGCCTAACGGCGGTTTCGCGATCTGCAGCTGCCGAGATTCCGGGACAAACCCTTTTTGTGCTCGAGCCTGAAGTCCCGCCGCTCCGTACGCTCTCAGCGGTGGGAGGGCGGCAACTTTCCCGGCGTGCTCTTTTGAAAGTCCAGGGCGCGCGCAGTTTTGAGGAATCCAAGACGCGATGGTCTGATTTGCGGGCTTCCTTGATCCCGACCGCCATCGTGGCTCCCGAAGCGATCGAAGAAAAATTAACTCCGCTGCGCGCGGATCTTCGGCACGGAGACGCCGCCGGCAACCCTTACGGGATGGGCGGCATGCGTTACAATCCGTTCGACGGCGTCCTCTACGGTTCCACCATGAGCGATTCCCCGACCAACCCGAGCTTACTTCGTCACCGTCGACCCGGCGACGGGTTTGGTCACGCCGATCGGGCCGCTCGGAATGGATCCTGACCGACATCGTGATCGATCCGGGAACCGGGATCATGTATGCCGTCTCGGGGTGGAACCAGAAGTTCTACACCGTGGACATGGATACTGGTGCGGCGCCCCAGAGCGGCTCGACCGGATTTCAGAACGGCCGCCGCCTTGCGGTCAACTCCACGGGCGTGATTTACGGCATCGATAATTTTTCCCCCTACACCTACAACAAGACTACCGGGGCGGCCACGCTGATCGGGCCCACACTCCTTCCAAACTTGGTTGAAGCGGCGGACTTCAATTCCAACGGTGTCTTGTATGGGATGGAGGGCGGCGGCGGTTCCGATTATCTGCACCTGCGCGTGCTCGTCACGATCAACCTCACGACCGGCCTCGGCGGTTGGTAGGACCCGTGGGCGTGGATGACCTCGACGCGATGTCGTTCGTCCCCGCCGCTGGGCACTAGCAGCCTTGCCCCTGGTCGATCGTCACCCGCGCGGCGACTAACTCTTCGTGTTGTAGCGTGCGCTGTCTCAGCGCACTTTCGGGGCGCGCGATTGATTCTGCGCTCCTGCTCCGCTGGGGACAGCGGACGCTACAGAAAAGTCGCCGGCCACACCGCCTTTTCCGCTTTGATTCGGCTTCGCCTCCGTGTCCGGCTAGGGAGAGGGATTGTCTCAGCGTTTGAGGCTGATAACATTTTCTTACTCAAACAGAAGGAGCCAAATATTATGAAACAGGTTGTTTTTTTCGCAGTCATCGTCGGAATCGCCGCGGCGATCCCGGCCATTGGGCAGGGCGCTTCCGAGGGAGCGACCTCCCCGTTCATCCAGGATTTTCTCGGGCAGGTCGATTTTGTGGAGGGACGCATTCTCGCCCTCAACAAGGCGATGGCGGCTAAGGAAAGCTGGCGTCCCGCAGAAGACGTCCGCTCGGTCAGCGAGACCTACCTGCACATCGCCTTCGGAAATTATATCCTCACCAAGATGATAGGAATCGAGCCGCCCGCCGCGGCCAACTTCAGCATGGACATGAAGAAATGGGACGCGCAGGCGACCGACGCGGCCAAGATCAACGACATCCTAAAAGCATCCTTCGATCACGTGCGCGCGGTAGCCAAAAAAGTCACCGCCGAGCAGATGGAAAAGAAGGTCGATCTCTTCGGCCACGAGATGAGCGGCCGGAACGTGCTCATCACCGTCCTCAACCACATGCACGAGCATCTCGGGCAATCGATCGCCTACGCTCGGATGAATAACGTGGTGCCGCCGTGGAGCGCGGCCGAGCAGGCCGGCGAAAAGGCGAAACCGCAGACGTAGGCCAACCGACTCGCCCTGCCGACTGCTTACACCGACGCTGGCGGCATGCCGAGTTTCTAGACTGCCCCCTATCCGCTACCTAACTGGCGGTCAAGTTGGCGCAGAGCAGATCGCGGGACGAGAGCGCGCATGCGTGGCAAACGGAGATGATTCCTGTGCAGGCGTTGATGATGGTGTCGATTGTCCACGCATCGCCAAGCGGGTTTACCGCCCCACTCGCCGAATTCGACCGCCCGCCCACATCTCCGGCAAGTGATGGCACCCTCCTTGAGGGGCGGATCGCCAACGCTCCGGCTATAGCAACCTTCCTCGGCACACCGCCAGTAAAACGGGTCGTTGGCTCCTTCTGCCGGCATCATTTCATTTCCGCAGATTGGACATTTGTCGTCGCCTGCGTCGTAGGCCCCGACGAGAGCTTCCACCTGCAGTGTCGCGACGAAATCGCTAACCACTTCCCGGCTTCTGCGCCGCTCCATCACTTCCTGTGTATTGCTAAAGCTTAGCGGGTTCAGCGATCCTGACCACACAACGTCATCGTCCACGAAGACGAGTTTCTCATGCATCCCGATTTTGTGAATGAGAGTCGCGCCCCAGCTGACGAGCGCGTTCTCGAGTATCTGATAGCTTGCCGAATCTCGTTTGTTTCGTTCTGCGCGTGGTTTTGTGATGACATACACGCGCACCTGTCGATCGACGGCGGCTTTAAAGTGCAATTCGAGGGCCGCCAGTCGATCAGCAGTGATGAATGGCGAATAGATGACGAGGCGCCTACGTGCGTGGCTGATATCCGAGAGGAAAAGTGTGTAGAAAGTTGCTTGTGTCACCACAACGCGATCCGTTGTTGCTTCCACCTCCCCGCCAAACACCAAGCTCTGCGCCTGCGCGCCGCGGGCTAATAGTCCAGTGGGCACGATGTCCATCGCGTTCGTCATGGTGTGACGCGAGCGGAGGAATGGTAAAAACGTCCTGCCTAGAAACGCGTTTTTGCTGAGCTTCTGACAGTAGTCGAAGTCACCTACGATTATCAGTCTTCGCTGTGCGCGGGTAATGGCGACGTTTAGCAATCGTTTATTAGAATCGTCGGATTTTGGGGTGAACATGCCGACGCGCCAGTGCGGTTCGTCGTTTACCAAGTCGAGGATGACGATGGGCGCTTCGGAGCCCTGAAATGTATGGACTGTCCCAGCTTCGACACATCCTTCCAAGCCCTGGCTCTTGATGAGGAGCCTGAGCAGCTTCGCGTGTGGGCTGTACGGCGAAATAATGAGAATGCGTGGTCGTCTGGCAGGAGTCGTTTGTGCCAAAAGTCGCTCCGCCAAATCCACGCACACTGTGGCCGACAAGAAGTTCAACCGACTAGTCCGGACACCTTTGGCAACACTCGTCACCCACGCGCCCAGGCTACTCGTATTCACCAAGAGCACGGGCGTATCGTGTCCCCAATCGTGCCTGAACCACCCGTTCAGCGCGGCGTCATCAGAGACCGTCTTGCCATCTCGAAGCACGTCATCGTAAAACAGATGGTCAGCGACGGCTCTGATGTCCGGGTGCATCCGATGCTGTTCCCGCAGAGCGACGAAATGTGGCGGTGCTGTCTGCTGCTCGTAGGCAGATTTGATGCCGGCGACATCGAAGACATCCGTCCCCAGCCATTTTAAGGCGAGCTCGTGCGAAGATTGTACTATCGGGGGCAATTGTTTGAAATCGCCAACTGCCACGACGTTTCGATCAGCGAGACCTGCCGCAGACCAAAGCGCGGGTATCGGGGCCATCGACGCCTCGTCGAGAAGCACTGTATCAAACCGCCTGGCTTGCAGCGTGTCGCGAAGATATGCGCGGGTAAGAGTAGTAGCAACGATCCGCGCCTCGGAAATGATCACCTCTTCGATTCTTTTCAGCTGCTCGTTGAGATCTGTAATCTCGACTGTGAGCTCTTTGATACGCCTCTCGAGCGCTTCTGATTGCTGGCTGAGGCGATCGAGATCTGTATTGGCGATCTCATGCGCCGCCTTCAGCTGCGCGTTGCGCAGACTGTCCACCATGGCTTCCGCTGTGCTGGCAAGATTGTCAGCTAGGCCTAGATCAGCAAGGATTCGAATCTGATCACGAAGAAAAGTTTCGAGCGTCTCACGGTACACGGATGCGGCTTCCGCCTCAACATCCGACCGCCGCTTTGATTCAGCTAGATGCTGCCCGCGCGCACGGCATTCCGTCAAAAGGTCGTCTAAACGCGCATTATGCTTCGTTTCGAACGTCTCGACCTGTTGAACTGCATCGAGCAGCCTATTCTGCGCCACATCGCGCTCTCGCATGATCGCCGCGTGTTCTTTTGCCACGGTTGCGAGCTCATTGTTGAGACACACAATTGCTGTCTTTTGCTCGCGGACAGAAGCCACGCCTGAGTACTTGGCAATCATTCCGTCGAGCTGCTGGATCTTCGTCAAAATCGTCGTCGCTTCGCTAGCCTGTGACTTTAGCGTCGCGGCCGAGCTTTCCGCGATCGACAGTTCAACCTGTAGCCGGGAGATCACCTTTCGCTGTTCCTCAGGGGCTGGCAGGCGCTTTAGCACGCGGACGAGCTTGCTAGCAGCAGATGCCTCCTCCCACAACTTCTCTGCGCGAGGTAACAGGGGACCGAGTTCGTCGACGCGAGCTTGCGCGCAAACGGCTGCCTCGCTTGCCCTTCGAAGTAGCGCAGTCTGGGAGTCTGATGACGGTAGGACTGCCCTCTGTTCGCGGAGCGGCTCCACATACTCGGCGCATTTGAGGACGTGTTCTGCTTCTGGGAGCGCTGTTCGAAGCCTGACAACAGTTTCTGCGAGTTCGCTGTCCTTTGCATCGAGACTTGGAAGCAAGCCACGCAAGCGAAGAGCGTCCGCCGCAACTCTCGCGATTGCTAGGCACTCGTCATTTAGACTCTTCCAAACTGCTGCTTCTGCCAAGATTCGCTCGTATTCGACACGGCTCGCCGTAGCCCGAACCTCTAGGTCCCGGAGATTGGCGAGTTCACCCACCGCACGCGTCATGTGCGCCGCGGCTTCCTTCACTCGCTGCGTGATTGCAATCAAACGCTGTACGACTTGATGCTCGTATCGCTTTGTTGCTTGCTCTTCCTCAAGGGATGCGATTCGCGATATCGCGTCAGCCGATCTCCTTTCGACGTGCGTCGACAGCAAGAGATCCGGCCGAGTCTTTAGCTCCTCGTCACTTGGAATACCGACGCGGATAACGGTGCCATCATGCGCTTTCTCTCCCATTCGATCGGCAATTTGGAGCATTGCTCCGTCCACCGCTGTGTTGGTATGCGAGACCAACAATAACGATCTTTTTCGAGCGAACAGGGCTTCGCCAACCGCTCCAATCGTTCGGGTTTTGCCGGTGCCAGGCGGACCCCAAATGAACGTGGTGTCGCGGTTGACTGCGCTTGCAAGAGCCTGCTCTTGCTCATGATTGAGACCAACTAAACCCAGTTCGTTCAACTCTACTGATCCCGTTTCGCCACTTGGCTGCGACAAACCAAGGATCCGATCACCGGCGGGGTTCGGCGCACTTCCCCGTTGCTCAATGCGCTCGATGAGCTTCCGCAGAAGAAACGTGAGGTTTGTCTCAAGACGCGCGTTTGGAATGAAGTCGCCGAGGTCGTTTGCGACACTGAGCGTGACGGTCAATCCCTCCGTGGAAATGATCATCGTCGGGACACGGTGCTGCCCAGGTATGATCAAATCTCCGGGGGCGTCACCCGGTGCATTTAGGGCAGACTCAATCGTAAAAGCATATTGAAAACTGCCGGCCAAAGCGCCGATCTTCCGGCCATTCGTTAGCGGAACAGCATTGCTAGTGGAAGTTTTTTGCGCAGCCAAGATTTCTTCGCGTAGCGCTGTTCGGAATTCGCAGAGCAATTCTGGCAGCGGCGGATCGGTCGACTGAATATCAGGCTTCACGCTCAACTATAGTGACAGCCCCTTTGAAAGATGTCGGCAAGACTTTTATGCGGGCCCAACAGAATCCCAGCAAACTGGCTCGAAGCGCTAGCCGTTGATCTCGCTGGGATTGCCATCGAAGTGAACCGCTTGGCGTAATTCCTACTACAACCTCGATTCTTAATCGGAGAAGCGCGCAGCTGCGCCGCCGCTCCGCCTACGCCCCTGCTTCTCTTTCACCCAGCGATCAACCAACTCCTCCAAGACGTCGAGCGGGACGGGGCCGTTGGTCAAGACGACGTCGTGGAACTGGCGGAGGTCGAACTTGGCGCCGAGCGCCTGTTTCGCTTTTTCGCGCAGCTCGAGGATTTTGATCATGCCGATCTTGTAGGCGGTCGCCTGGCTGGGGGCGACGATGTAGCGGTTGATCGCTTCCACGCAATCGCCCTCGGCGTTAGGCGTGTTCTTGACCAGGTAATCGATCGCCTGCTGGCGGGGCCATTGTTTGTGATGGAGCCCGGTATCGACGACGAGCCGGGCGGCGCGCCAGAGTTCGAGCGCGAGCCGGCCGAAATCGGAATAGGGATCCTGGTAAAGGCCCATCTCTTTCGGGAGCAGCTCGGTGTAGAGGCCCCAGCCTTCGGTGAAGGCGGTGTAAGTGGAGCCGAGCCGGCGAAACTTCGGCACGCCCTGCAGCTCCTGCGCGATCGCGATCTGCATGTGATGCCCGGGGATGCCTTCGTGGTAAGCCAGCCCTTCCAACTCATAGGTGGGAGTGGATTTCATGTCGGCCAGGTTGACGTAAAACATGCCGGGCCGTGAACCGTCGGGCGCGGGCTGCTGGTAGAAGGCTTTGCCGGCGGACTTTTCGCGGAATGTCTCGACCGCTTTCACGACGACGTCGGCTTTCGGTTTGGTGGCGAAGACTTCGTCGAGCCGGCCTTTCATCGTGTCGATGATCTTGGTCGCGCGCGCGAGGTAGTCGGCTTTGCCCGCGTCGGTGTCGGGCAGGTAGAACTGCTTGTCGGTGCGCATGAACTTGAAGAACGCCTGCAGGTCGCCCTTGAACCCGACCTTCCGCATGATCTGCCGCATCTCGCCGTGGATGCGCGCGACTTCTTCCAGGCCGAGGTCGTGGATTTCATCCGCCGTCATGTCGGTCGTGGTGGTGCGCTGGAGCGCGTATTCGTAGAAGGCGCGCCCATCGGGGAAACGCCACGCGCCGACATCGTCGGTCGCGGTTTTCTCCTGCTGCTCGAGCCAGGCGATGAGCTTCCGGTAGGCGGGCTGGACGGAGGTGAGGAGCGCTTGTTTCGCTTTGTCGAGGAGACGCTTGCGGATGGCGTCGTCGATCTCCTTGAGCGCGCCGACCTTTTTGGTGAAATCGGCCATGATCGTGCTGTCTTCGCCGCTCTCGGTGAAGGGGCGGCCCTGGATGACTTTGCGGCTGGCGTCGAGCACGAGCGGGAAGACGAACTTCGGCGCCACGATCCCGATCGCGGCGCGCTTCTCGAGATTAGCGATGACTTGGTCGCCCTGCGCGGCCACGCCCTTGAGCCGCGCGATGTAAGCCTCGGCGTCAGACACGGTGTCGACGCGGTGGATGTTCATGAGGAACGTCGGCACCATGGTGTGCCAAGCGTGCATCTGGTTGACCGGATAATTATGGAAGCGGTAGCGGAAGCCGGCGGCGTTGCGTTCGACGTCCTGCTCGAAGAGCCGCCAGCTCAGCTGGGTCTGGGGGTCGAGCGCGTTGAAGTCGAATTTGCGCTTCAGCTCGGCCAGGTTCTCGAGCGAGGCCGCCAGGTCCTGCGCGGTCGAGGCGTCGGAGAGGTCCTCCCATTTGTCATAGCCAATCTTGAGCCCGAGCTGGGAGGCGAACTGCGGATGGCGCGTGACGTATTCGTCGAACTTCTGGTCGAAGAATTCGTTCGCGCGTTTCGATTCGGCGGCGACCTGGTCGGGCGCGGCCGGCTTCTTTTCCGGCGGCGCGGCGAGGGCGGTAGAGAGGGCCAGGGCGCCGAGAATGCACAGAGGGAGCGAGATTTTGGGTGTGAAGCTCATGAGACCTTACCGTCGCCCAACGGGCGGGACGCGTCCATCGGGAGGAAGGCGAAACCGCCGCGAACCAAGGCAGGGGCAGGCGATTTAGTTCGACAAAGACGCGACCGACAGGGATAAAATGGAGGCCCAAAAAACTATGAACAAGCATTACTCCATCTTGCGTCGATTGCTGGTGATTGCGTCCCTCGTGCAGATCGTGGTCTCGGCCGATGCCCTCGCCGGGTTCAAACGCGATTACGGCATCTACCCGGTGCCGCCGGCGCCGCCGCTGCCGTCCGCGGGAGGCAAGGTGATCGATCCGACCTTCGGCACATCGATCCTGCGCCTGACGGATGCGAACGATGGGCCGGCCTGCATTAACGCCTACTCCTATTGGCCCACCTTCAATCTCAACAGCACGCGCCTCCTGGTTCACACTGGAGTCACGCCGCTTTTTTGTCGCTTCGACCCGGTGACTTTCACCCTCCTCGAGAAATCTGCCTGGACGACCACCCTGTTCTGGGAGGATGCGATTTGGAGCGGCACCGATCCCGATGTCATCTATGCCCACGACTTCGGGATGCGGCTCTGGACTTATAACGTCGCCACTCAAATCGCGACGCAGATCGCGGACCTCTCCTCCCTTTACCGCAATGGCGATTACCTCTGGCAGATGAGCAAGAGTATCTCGAGCGATAATGTTTTCGCCTTCACCCGCCGCGACGCCAGATACAACGTCGTCGGATACCTGGTCTGGCAACGAGATATTAACCAGGTGGTTTACAACATTGAGACATCCCAGGTGGATGAAGTGCAGGTCGATAAGTCAGGGAGATATCTGGCGGTCAAGACAGGTCAGCAGGGAATGGGAGCGATCGAGGTAAAGATCGTCGACCTGAAGACACTTACCGTGCAGGACCTGACCGACGATGGTCCTGACTATGCGCCGGGACATTCCGACAATGGAAAGAAGATCGTTATTGGCGCTGATAACTGGCGCAATCAACTAACCCATCGCACGATGGCAAACCCGCATTCGGTTCGGACCCTGATCAATTTTGCGAACGATTGGACGCAGGATTACCACGTCTCCATGCTGGCCGATAACGAGAGGTGGGTCCTGCTCAGCAGTTACTCGCCCGGCGCCGGGACGCCTGCGGGTCCTTTCCACGATGAGATTTACCAGGTGGCGACCGATGGCAGTCTTGCCGTCCGTCGCATGGCTCATCACTTTTCGGTTTATGGGGGCGATTATTATGCGAGCCCGCGAGCCAATATCAGCCGGGATGGTCGTTTCGTCGCCTTCACCAGTAACTGGGGAGTCGAGGGCGGACGCAAAGACGTGTTTATCGTCAAGGTCCCCTGACCGCCTGCCAAGGTAGCCTCGCCTGTGGGCGGCCGGCGACAGGACGTTCGCCAGACCATCAACAACCGCCCGCGCCTGCGCGGCACCGCGAATAGGAGTTGGATCGAGCGAGGCCATGGGGAAAAGAGAAATCTGCCGTAACGGATGCGAAGCAACGGCCGGCCGCGTCAAACGAGTATTGCCTGACGCGAGCTAGGGGATGCGGAGTTCGGCGAAATGTTCTGCGAGATCGTTCGTTAGGGGAATCGCGCTGCCTTCAAGGGATTGACCGTCAAGGACGAGGCCGGCTTGAGCGTCGGGCTCATGGCCGACGCGCATGATGGTGATGTGATAGACGGTCTGCTGATACCGGTAGTGAACTTTGTAACTGTTCCAGCCCGGGGCGAAACGCGGCTCGAGGCGGATATGATTGTTCTCGAGGTGCACGCCGAGCAAGGTCTCGACGAGGAGGCGATACATCCACCCGGCGGACCCGGTATACCAGGTCCAACCGCCGCGACCGGTGTGCGGCTCGACCGCGTAAACATCGGCCGCGGCGACGTAGGGCTCGACTTTGTAGGTTGCGATTTGTTCCGGCGTGCCGCCGTGGTGCACCGGGTTGAGGAGGGTGAAAAGTTCCCAGGCCTTCTCGCTTTTGCCTAACAAGGCAAAGGCCATCGCCGTCCAGATGGCGCCGTGGGTGTACTGTCCGCCGTTTTCGCGCACGCCGGGGATGTAGCCTTTGATGTAACCGGGATTGAGCGCGGAGTGATCGAAGGGCGGGTCGAAAAGCTGAATCAAGCGGGCTTCGCGCCTAACGAGCCGCTGATCGACCGCCTGCATGGCTTCCCTGGAGCGGGCCGGGTCGCCCGCGCCGCTAATGATCGACCAGCTCTGCGCCCTCTTTTCCGACCAGGTTCATGCCATCGTTCCAGTCGCCCGAGCCCATCAGCGGCAGGCCGTGGACGCCGAAGCGGAAGCGGTGCTCGATCGCGCGCACGCAATGCTCGTAGAGCGCAGGCGTGACCTTATTCCTGGGCAGAGTGATGACGTACTCGACGTGAACGAGTCGCAGCGTTCGCTCACACCTCCGAGGAGATGCCAAACTCGGCGAAGAACCGGAGCGCATCGCGGAACTGATGCCGGGCTAGAGAAAGGAAGAAGTCACAAGCAAGACGGAAGAGGTGCGAGCGCTGTCATAAGGGCGAAAGATGCGAAAACGCCCCGAGTCCGGGGTGGACAATTTCCCTCTGACGGGGATGATGCAGACTGCATGCCCGCGACGATGGAACGACCTTCGGCCACGCCCCCGACCGCTCGTCTGACGTTCATTTTCCGCTTCGCGAGCACGCTCGTGCTCTGGACGGTCGCCCTCCTGATCATTTTCTCGGGATATGAGCTGGCCTTTTTCGCGCTTATCGGGACGCTCGGGATGATCGCGCTCTGGGAGTTTTACGGAATGCTCGATCACAAGGGACTCCCGAACTTCAAGATCACGGCCATGATCTCGGGCGCGATCATGTTGATCGGCAGCTTTTATTATTTCGCGAAATGGGCTCCGGCGCGCTCCTACGATTTCGAGCTGGCGGTGCTGCTATTTTTTCTCCTGACGGTTTTCACGCGCCAAATGTTTGACAGCCTGCGCGACGACGAGCCGTTGCGGACGATGGCTTACACGCTCTTCGGCCTGCTCTATGTGCTCTGGCTTTTCAATTTCATCACCAAGATCGTTTATGTGACACCGCGCACGCCTAACGGTGAGGTGACGGGTCAGTTCTACGTCTTTTACTGCATCGCGATTACGAAATTCAGCGACATGGGGGCTTATCTGACCGGGAGCCTGATCGGAAAACACCCGCTCGTGCCGCACATCAGCCCGAAGAAAACGTGGGAAGGATTCTTTGGCGCGCTCGCCTTTTCGCTCCTCGCGAGCGTGGGGCTTTATGCGGTGATGCCGGGGCATTTGTCGGTCTTGACCTGGACTCATTCGGTGGTGCTTGGTTTGCTCCTCGGGTTCGCGGCGGTCATCGGCGACTTGGCGGAGTCGATCGTCAAGCGGAGCACCGGGGTGAAAGATTCGGGTAACATGCTGCCCGGAATCGGCGGAGCGCTCGACCTGGTCGACAGCCTGCTCTTCACCGCGCCACTCCTCTTTTTCTACCTGCGGCTGGTGATTCATGTGCCGTAAATGAAGCGCAAGCGCGTAGTAGTGCTGGGCGCGACCGGCTCGATCGGGGAAAGCGCGCTGAAGGTGGCGCGTGACATCCCGGAGCGGATGGAAATCGTCGGCCTGGCCGCGAAGTCGAACGCCAAGAAACTGGCGGCGCAGGCCAATCTCGTTAGGCCAGAAGCGGTTTGCCTGGTCAACGAAGTTCATCTCGGCGAGCTCTACGCGAACTTGGAATACAAACCGGCAATCTTCGCCGGTGAAGATGGCCTCGTGGAAATTTCCCGCCTAACGAATGCGGAGATGGTCCTGGTTGCGGTGGTCGGCACCGGCGGCTTGCGGCCCGCGCTGGCCGCGATCGAGGCGGGGAAGGATCTGGCGGTCGCGAGCAAGGAGATCCTGGTCATGGCGGGCGAGGCGGTGATGGGGGCGGCGGCCGAAAAGGGTCTGCGCGTTTTACCGGTCGATAGCGAGCACAACGCGATCTTCCAATGTCTCGATGGCCGGAAGAGCGACGACGTGCGTCGCATAATCCTGACCGCTTCCGGCGGACCCTTTCGCGAGACGCCTAACGATCATTTTGAGTCAATCACTCCGCAGCAGGCACTGAAGCATCCGACCTGGAATATGGGCCCGAAGGTCACGATCGATTCCGCCACGCTCTTTAATAAGGGGCTCGAAATGATCGAGGCGCACTGGCTCTTCGGCGTCGAGATGGCGCGGGTCGAGGTGGTCGTGCATCCGCAAAGCATCGTGCACTCGATGGTCGAGTTTACCGATGGTTCCGTTCTGGCGCAGCTCTCGCACTCCGACATGTGTTTCCCCATCCAGTACGCCATCACCTGGCCCGACCGGGTGCCGAATTCGCTGCCATCGCTCGATTTCGGGAAACTCCAGAAGCTGGAATTCGCCGCGCCGCGCCTGGATGCCTTTCCCGCGCTCAACCTCGCCCGGCAGGCGGGAGAAACCGGCGGCACCTTGCCTGCTGTAATGAACGCCGCCAACGAAGTCGCTGTCTCAGCTTTCCTCGATCGCCGGATTTCCTTTCCGAGCATCTGGCAACTGGTCGAGGAAGTGATGAATCGCCACACCTCCGTTGCCAACCCCTCCCTCGATGCCATATTGGAGGCTGATCGCTGGGCGCGCGAGGTAGCCGCCGGCCGGGCCGCTGATCGGGCCCACTAGAGTCTCGTCAATTTCGAGCGCCATGTTTCTGCACGCCCTTCGCATCATCTTTATCCTCCTCGAGGTTATCGTCCTCTTTAACCTCCTCATCGTGGTCCATGAGCTGGGCCACTTCCTGGCCGCGCGCTGGCGCGGGCTGGTGATCGAGAAGTTCGGGGTCTGGTTTGGGAAACCGCTCTGGAAAAAAACCTTCAACGGAGTCGAGTATTCGTTAGGCTCGATCCCGCTCGGCGGCTTTGTCGCGCTCCCGCAGCTCGCGCCGATGGATATCATCGAGGGCGAAACCGACGCCGATCGGGCCAAGCTGCCGCCCATTTCCGTCCCCGATAAAATCATCGTGGCGGTGGCAGGCCCGCTTTTCAGCATGCTGCTCGCGGTCGTCTTCGCCACCCTGGTCTGGGCCGTCGGTCATCCCGTCGGCGAGGCCGACATGACCACCGTCATCGGCTACGTCGAGCCGGGGTCGCCCGGGGAAAAGGCCGGACTCAAAGCCGGCGACAAGATTCTCGAAGTGGACGGAAAACGGGTGACGCGTTTCTCCGGAATGAACGACAGCGTGACCTGGAATGTGATCCGGAGCGAAGGCGAGACGATCCCTTTTGTCGTCGAGCGCAACGGGCAGCGGCTCCCGGTCACGGTCGTGCCTTACATTGCGCCGACGAGCGGTTGGCGCCGTAAGAGTGTGCGACAGGTGCTGATTTATCCGGCGTCGAAACCGATCATCGCCGAAGTAGACGCTGCTACGCCCGCGGCAAAGGCAGGCTTGCAGCCAGGGGATATTATCCAGGCCTTCAACGGTCAGCCGATCTACAACGCGATCGCGCTGGCGGATTTCATCCGGCAACATCCAAAGTCCGAGCTGAAACTCGACGTGCTGCGGGGCGACAGCCGATTTCAGACTTCGCTCACGCCCGTTCCCATAATGACGAAGGGGAAGATGATGCCGCGCATCGGCATCGCCTGGGACACGACCGGCCAACTCACGATCGCCCACCCGAATCCGGTGGAGCAGGTTTACGACAGCGTTACCAGCACCTTGAACACGATCGAGGCGGTCATTTCGCCCAAGTCGGACGTTAAGTTGCAGCATCTCAGCGGCCCGGTCGGGATTGTGCGGATCTATTATCTGCTTTTTGAGAGCGATCGCGGCTGGCAGCTCGCGCTTTGGTTCAGTGTGATCCTGAATGTGAACCTGGCGATCCTGAACATGCTGCCGATTCCGGTTCTCGACGGAGGACACATCGTGCTCGCGCTGGTCGAGGCGGTGCGCCGCAAACCGGTCAACATTCGCGTGCTCGAGATCGTGCAGACCGGCTGCGCCGTTTTGATCATCGGCTACATCGCCTACGTCAGCTTCTTCGATGTCGGCGATTGGCTGGGGGACAAGCGCGGCGCCGCGCCGGACGCGGAAGTGCAGGCCAGCCCGACTCCCTAACGGGCGATCGACATTGCGGGCCTTCCAAGAAGGGAATACCTTTCTGGGGATGCGCATTGATGAAGTCAGAAAGCGTTATTTCGCCGCTCCGTTTCGGCCCTTCGATATTGTTTTAACGAATGGACGCAGCGTCGCCGTTGAGCATCCTGAGTTCATGGCGCTTTCTCCAAAAGGAAGATCCGTCACGGTTTATGAAGACGATGGCGCGTTGATTATCGATGTTCCGCTTATTGTCGCTTTAAAAGAGCGTGCCAATGGCGCGCGCAAGCGCAAGCGGTGAACAGCTACTGCGACAATCCCGTGGCTTACCAGCGCCGCGTTTCGCGCGAAGTGATGGTCGGCAAGGTTGGCGTCGGCGGGGCGAACCCGATCCGGGTTCAATCGATGATCACCTGCGACACGATGGACACGGAGGCCTCGATTGCGCAGTCGCTCGAGCTGGCGCAGGTCGGTTGCGAGATCGTGCGCATCACTGCGCCGACGGTGAAAGACGCGGCCAACCTCCAGCATATCGTGAGGGGATTGCGCGAGCGCGGCTGCGATGTGCCGATCGTGGCCGACATTCATTTCAAGCCGGAGGCGGCGATGGAAGCGGCCAAGTGGGTCGAGAAAGTCCGGATCAATCCCGGCAATTACGCCGACTCGAAGAAGTTCAAGATCATCGAGTACACCGACGAGCAATACGCCGCCGAGCTGGCCCGGATCCGCGAGCGTTTCACCCCGCTCGTTAGGCTGTCGCTGGAGCGCGGGATCGCGATGCGGATCGGGACTAACCACGGCTCGCTCAGCGACCGGATCATGAACCGTTACGGCGACACGCCCCTCGGGATGGTCGAGAGCGCCCTCGAGTTTGCCCGCATCGCGCGCGATCTCGACTATCACGCGCTCATCTTTTCCATGAAATCGAGCAACCCCAAGGTGATGATCGCGGCGTACCGGCTGCTCGTGGCGCGTCTGCGGGAAGAAGGGGCCGATTGGAATTACCCGATTCATCTCGGCGTGACCGAGGCGGGCGAAGGCGAAGACGCGCGGATCAAAAGCGCGATCGGGATCGGCTCGCTTTTGCGCGACGGCATCGGCGACACGATCCGGGTCTCGCTGACGGAGGACAGCATCCACGAAATTCCGGTGGCGCGGGCTTTGGTCGAGACGACGGCGGCGGAGAGTTCTTCCACAGCGCTCCAAACTCCGAGCACTGGTCTTTCCTTCGATCCTTTCTCATATCAGAGGCGCGCCGCGGAGAGGATCGCTGTAGCCGGGGTCGCTGACCCCGGTCTCCACCCTAACGACGAAGCGTCATCCGCACCGGCCGGGGGCAGCGACCCCGGCTACAACGTCGCCCTCGGGGGCGAGGAGACGGTGCGAGTCGCGATCCGGCGAGAGAATTTCCAAAAGATCGCGCACAAAGTCGATCGGATGGGCGATTTCAAGCCGGAGTTTGTTTACGAAGACTCCGATGTGGTTGAGCTGGATCCGCGGGACGATGCGAGCGTCGCTTCGCTCAACCAAAGCGCCGACGCGAAGATGGTCGCGGTCCGCGATGGCCTCGACCTTTCGGTGATCGCCGCTTATCGGCTGCTCGCAGCGAAATTGGAGCCGCGGCATCCGATCTTGCTGAAGGATAGCCTAACGATCTCCGATAACCCCGAGGCCGAGTTCCTGCCCACACTGTTGCGTGCTGCGACGAACATCGGCTCGCTCCTCTGCGATGGCATCGGCGACGCGGTTCTCGTCCAGGGCGAGCACGGACCGGGACAAGCGCTGCGCTTGTCCTACAACATCCTTCAAGCTGCCGGCACCCGCATTTTCAAAACCGACTATGTCGCCTGTCCTTCGTGCGGCCGGACCCTTTTCAACCTGCAAACCACGACAGCGAAGATCAAAGCCGCGACGGTGCATTTGAAGGGGGTCAAGATTGCGATCATGGGCTGCATTGTGAACGGCCCCGGCGAAATGGCGGATGCGGACTTCGGTTACGTAGGCGGAGCCCCGGGCAAAGTGAACCTCTACGTCGGCAAGACCGCCGTAAAATTCAACATCCCCGAAGCCGAGGCGGTGGATCGCCTCCAGGATTTGATCCGGGAACACGGCAAGTGGGTCGCCCCGCCCGCCGATGGCTCGACGGAAACGGAGGCGACCACCCTTGCGGATGTTCGGAGATGACCTCGTTAGGCGTTAGGGGCAG
>JACCZO010000255.1 GCA_013695925.1 Chthoniobacterales bacterium | reverse complement strand
ATTCGTTCCTGCGCACGATTACCTGGTTCGGCGCGCAACAGCGCTACGAAGCGATCAGCACCAGGGTACGGCGTCAGCTCGAAGAAGAGCTGGCGCTCATCACGAAACTCGGATTCTCCGGCTATTTCCTGATTGTCTGGGACATCGTGAACTTCTGCCGCGAGCACAACGTCATGGTGCAAGGCCGTGGCAGCGCGGCGAACAGCGCGGTCTGCTTCTGTCTCGGGATCACCCCGGTCGATCCAGTCAGCAATCATCTCGTTTTCGAGCGGTTCCTGAGCGAGAGCCGGAAAGGCTGGCCGGACATCGACCTGGATCTTCCGAGCGGCGACCGGCGCGAGAGCGTGATCCAGGAAATCTACCGCCGTTATGGAAAACATGGCGCGGCCATGACGGCGAACGTCATCACCTATCGCGGTCGAAGCGCGGCGCGCGAAATCGGGAAGGCGCTTAATTTCGCGCCTAACATTGTCGACCGCTTCTCGCATCTTTTCGCGAACGGCGATTTTCCGCACACCCTTGATCTGGAATCGCAGATCGAAGAATCGGGTTTGCCGAAGGCGCATCCCCGCATGCCTGCGTTCGTCAGGCTGTATCAGGCGATCTATGGTTTGCCGCGCCATCTCGGGCAGCATTCCGGCGGGATGATCATCTGCCAGGACAAGCTCAGTTCCTTCGTCCCGCTCGAAAATGCCTCCATGCCCGGCCGGGTCGTGGCGCAATGGGACAAGGACGACTGCGAAGACCTCGGGATCGTAAAAGTAGATTTGTTAGGCCTGGGGATGATGGCGGTGATGCAGGACACCTTTGAACTTTGCCGGGAACGCGGGCGGCCGCTCGATCTCGCGCACATTCCGAAGGATGACGCGGCCACCTACGCGATGATGCAGAAAGCGGATACGATCGGCGTTTTCCAGATCGAGAGCCGGGCGCAGATGGCGACGTTGCCGCGGATGAAGCCGAAATGCTTTTACGATGTCGTGATCGAGGTCGCGATCATCCGCCCGGGACCGATCCAGGGCGACATGGTGCATCCTTACCTGAACCGCCGCGCGGGAAAGGAGCCGGTCACATATTTCGACGAGCGGCTAAAACCGATTCTCGAGCGCACGTTAGGCGTGCCGTTGTTCCAGGAACAGATGCTCAAGATCGCGATGATCATGGCCGATTTTTCCGGGGCGGAAGCGGAGGAATTACGGCGCGCACTCAGTTTCCATCGCTCGGTCGAGCGGATGGAAAAAGTGAGCGTGAAGCTGCGAGAAGGGATGGAAAAAAAGGGCGTCGCACCAGAGATCATCGTGAAGATCATCCAGTCGATCAGCTCGTTTGCGCTTTACGGATTTCCGGAATCGCACGCCATTAGTTTCGCGATTCTCGCCTATGGCAGCGCCTATTTGAAAACACATCGGGCGGCCGAGTTTTACGCCAGCCTTTTGAACAATCAGCCGATGGGATTCTATGCCCCGGCCACGATCGTGAAGGACGCGCGCCGGCACGGAATCCGGATGCGACCGGTCTGTGTGGCGGCATCGGAGTGGCGTTGTGCGGTCGAGTCGGACGAGGTGGTGCGGCTCGGGTTTTGTGTCGTGAATGGCCTACGGCAGGAGCATGGCGAGGAGATCGTGAGGGCACGCGCGCGGCGGCCGTTTGCAGCGCTCGCGGATTTCAAGCAACGGCTGAGCCTAACGAAAGAGGAACTGCGCAATTTGGCGGAACTCGGAGCGCTCAACTGTCTGGCGGAACACCGGCGCGGGGCGTTGTGGAAGGTGGAGGAGCCGTTGCCCGAGGCGCTCTTCGCTGTAGCCGGGGGCGCTGACCCCGGCAGTCCCGCGGCCAAATCTCTCAGCTCCGGGGTCACCCCCCCCGGCTACAGTCCCCTCGCGCCGATGACGCTGCCGGAACGGGTGCAGGCGGATTACGAAGGGATGAACCTGACGACCCGGCCGCACCCGATGAAGTTGCTCCGGGAGCAGTTGCCTAACGTCTGGCGGGCGAGCGACCTGGTTGCGGCACGCCACGGCGCCACCGTGCAAATCGCCGGCAACGTGATTTGCCGGCAGCGGCCGGGAACGGCAAAGGGATTTGTCTTCATCAGCCTGGAGGACGAGACCGGGGTGGCGAATGCAATCGTGACGCCGGATCTCTTTGAGCGCATCCGATTGGTGATCACGGAGGAACCGTTTCTGCTCATCGAAGGCGAAGTGCAAAACACGGATAAGGTTGTGCTGGTGAAGGCTCGGACGATTCGGCCACTCCCGCATGCCCAACTCGCCGGAAGCGAGTCGCACGATTTCCATTAGGCCTTTTGATAAAGGCGAGAACCGCCGCCTATCCTGTCATCCCGAGCCGCCGCAGGACGGCGAGGGACCTCACAAGCGTTCGAAAAGTTCAACCGACAGATCGGTCCAACGCGGGTTTAGCGTTTCCACGAGCGCGTTCTTTTTGCTCCGACGCCACCCTTTAATTTCCTTCTCCCGGGCGATGGCGTCGTCGATGCGGTTGTAGGTTTCGTGATAGACGAGGCGGGTGACCCGGTATTTTTTGGTGAAGCCTTTACCATCGGCATATCGATGCTCCCAGACGCGGCGCTCGAGATCGTTTGTGACTCCGGTGTACAGAACGACTCGGCTTACGTTTGTCATCAGATAGACGTAGTAAGCTTTCACGACTCTTGGGAGGTCCCTCGCCGTCCTGCGGCGGTTCGGGATGACAAACTTTTTTGCTCAATGACAGCCGCAGCCCGACCCGCAACCGCCGCCGCCGACTGTCCCAACCGATGGCCCAACTGACCCGCCGGGGACATGCACGCCGTAGCCGCCGGAGATGACTCGCCTAACGGCTTCGCCCGTCTCCGGATCGACCCGGAGCGGGTCGTCTTTCATGCTCTGTTTCACCTCGAAGCGGCGGATTGGCTTTTTCGTGTCGGTGGTCTCGTAAATGTACGTTGGCATAACGAATTATTCTCCGGTTTTCCCGGCCGGTTTCGGCGCGGCCGGCTTCTCGGTCGAATGTGTTTCCGGCTCCATCCATTCGGTGTGAAACGAGCCCGGCTTGTCGACCCGCTCGTAGGTATGCGCGCCGAAGAAATCGCGCTGCGCCTGCAACAAATTTGCAGGAAGCCGCGCCTGCCGGTAGCTGTCGAAATAAGCGAGCGACGCGCTGAAAGCGGGCACGGCCACGCCCTGCCCGATCGCCGTTGCCACCGCGATGCGCCAGTTCTGCTGCGTCTTCTGGATGATCGCGGTGAAATAGGAATCGAGGAGCAGATTGGGCAGAGCGGGATTGCGCCCGTAGGCTTCGACGATGCGGTTGAGAAATTTCGCCCGGATGATGCACCCGCCCCGCCAGATGGTCGCGATGTCGCCGAAATTCAGGTTCCAGCCGAATTCCCTGCTCGCCGCGCCTAACAATTCCATCCCCTGCGCGTAGGAAACGATTTTGGAGGCATAGAGCGCGTCACGCACCGCGCTGATCAACTCGTCTCGCGCCCCGCTGAATTTTTCGATCTTCGGCTGGGGCAAAATTTTGGAGGCCTCGACCCGCTCCACTTTGCGCGAAGAGATGACCCGCGCTTCCACCGCAGCGTTGATCGTGGAAATGACGACCGACTGGCGAATGGCGGATTGCAGGGTCCAGATGCCGGTTCCTTTCTGGCCGGCTTTGTCGAGAATGACATCGATCATCGGCTTTCCCGTCTCGGGATCCCTTTTGCGAAAGATCTGGGCGGTAATGTCGATCAGGTAGCTGTCGAGGTCGCCCCGGTTCCATTCCGAGAAAATATCGGCCAGCTCGTCCGTCGTTAGGCCAAGGACGTTGCTGAGAATCGCGTAGGCCTCGCAGATCAACTGCATGTCGCCGTACTCGATCCCGTTGTGGACCATCTTGACGTAGTGCCCGGCGCCGTCCGGTCCCATGTAGCGCACGCAGGGTTCGCCATCGACGACCGCTGCGATCCTGGTCAGAATCGGCGCGATAATCTCCCACGAAGCGCGCGGCCCACCGGGCATGAGAGAGGGGCCGTTGAGCGCGCCTTCTTCACCGCCGGAAACGCCGCAGCCGACAAAATGAATCCCGCGCGCTTTCAATTCTTTGCAACGGCGCTGGGTATCGGTAAAAAGCGAGTTGCCGCCGTCGATGATGACGTCGCCTTTTTCGAGGAGCGGGACGAGCTGGCCGATCACGGCATCGACGGGCGCTCCCGCCTTCACCATGATCATCGCCTTGCGCGGACGCTGCAGGGCGGCGACGAATTCCTCCATTGTCTTGGTGGGCTGAATGTTTTTCCCTTTCGCGCGCTCGGCCGCAAATTTTTCAGTCACCGCGGTGGTGCGGTTGTAGACTGCGACCTGGAAGCCTTTCGACTCCATGTTAAGGACCAGGTTTTCGCCCATCACGGCGAGGCCAATCAGGCCAATATCACATTGATTCGTTTCCATTTTCGGTTTCTCCTGAAGGCGTCCGGGCCCCGGCGACAGAGGGTGCAGGCTCGCTTCAGCAGATGGCAACTTGGCATTCGGAAATCCTTATCACAACCAGCCCGCTGCAAGTGCGCCCAAATAGTTGGAACGGCCAGGCGGGCGCGACCCTCGATTTCTGGGGCGTGGTGCGAGCGCTGGAGGACGGGCACGAGATCTCCGGGATCGAGTATGAAGCGCACGAAGCGATGGCCAAACACCAGATGGAGTTGATCGCGGAGGCGGGCCGGGAGCGGTTCGCTCTCGAGACTGTGCTTCTGCACCATCGCATCGGGTTTGTCGCGGCGGGTGAAGCGTCGCTTTTCCTGCGAGTCGCGAGCGCGCATCGGGGCGCGGCCTTCGAGGCGAGCGCGTGGGTGGTGGCGGAATTAAAGAAAAAGGTGCCGATCTGGAAAAAGCCGATATTCGTTAGGGGACAAGATCCGACGGCTGCGTCATGAACTGGGCGAACCGTCTCACCCTCGGCCGCCTGGTCCTGACCATTCTCTTCGTCCTCGCGCTCACCTCGCTCTGGACCTATGGCCGGACGGTCGCACTCATCCTCTTCGCTCTCGCCGGAATCAGCGATTATTACGACGGCGAAATTGCGCGCCGCTACGGGATCGTGACGAACTTTGGCAAGTTGATGGATCCGCTGGTCGACAAGGTGATGATGTCGGCCGCATTCATCTGCCTCGTGCCACTGGAGGCAGTACCGGCGTGGGTAGCAACGATCGTGGTCGCGCGCGATTTTCTTATCACTGGCCTGCGATTGCTCGCTTCCTCCGAAGGCCGGGTCCTGCCGGCGGAGAAACTGGGCAAGCACAAAACCTCCTGGCAGATTGTGACCGTCGTCTTCTTTCTTCTTTTGCTCTCGGCGCGCGAGCTGCGGCCCGGCCTGGAGGAATCCGGCTGGTGGCAAATCGCGTGGCGCTACGGCGGCAACCTGCTCCTCTGGATTACGATCGGCCTAACGATCTACTCCGGACTCGGCTATCTCTGGCGCCATCGCACTCTCGTTCGCGCCTAGAAGAAACTCTGCGGCACTTCGATCTTGTCTCCCGGCTGGAGTTTCGGATCGAGCCCGGGCTCTTTCCGAATACGCCGCACGTCGACCACGGTCGCTTCGCTGCCGCGGAGAAGACGGACGCGTTTCTGGTCGGCGAAATCGTTAAAGCCGCCGGCGGCGTTGATCGCCGTCAGGAGGGTCATGTCTTCGGTGTAAGGAACGCGGTTGGGCGCGCGCACCGCGCCGCCGACATTAACGAAACGGCTCTGCGGCTGCATCACGATCGTGATCGTCGGATTGGTGAAAATCCGGGCGGACTTGTAGCTGCCTTCGATCGCGCTCCCGAGCTGCGAAGGGGTCAGGCCTTCAGCGCGCACTTTGTTGATGTAAGGCATGTTGAGCATGCCATTGGCATCGACGGTGTAGATGTTGTTGACCTGCGCTTGTTCATCGGCCGGAACCCCGCTGATGCGCAACTCGACCGGATCGCCGGAGCGGAGCACGGAATCCGCCAGCGCCACCGGGACGGCAAGCGCAAGTAGGAGAAACGCGAGAAGCCCGGTGCGCATTCTAGTATTCATCCGGACTGCCCGCACCATTCCGGGCCGGAACGGTCCGCGAGCTGCGCCGGGCTGCTTTGCGATCGCTGCCCGGGGTCGGGTAGTAGCCGTAGTAGCTGGTGTAGTAATAATAATTTTGGTCGTGTTTCAGATCGACGTTATTCAGGACGACGCCGAGGACGTTGCCGCCCACACCGATGATCGCCTGTTTCACCCGGGCCAGCATCGCGCGCGGAAAGCGCC
>JACCZO010000240.1 GCA_013695925.1 Chthoniobacterales bacterium | reverse complement strand
CCGCCGGTCTCCGACCCTGAGGAACCGCTCCAGATCGACTCACTTGGTCTTATTCGCCTGGTTTCCTTTATGGAAAGCGATTGCGGCATCCGGGTGGAAGATGAGGAACTCGTTGCCGAAAATTTTGCTACCCTGCGCAGCTTGGGAGAGCTGATCGAAAAAAAATCCCAAGGCGCGGAGAAGGCTTCGTAAGCCGGGTCTCGGTCTCGCACCTCCTGCTTTTCCCCGGAGCGTGTCATGCATTTCTTCCCTGGCGCGTTGGCGACGGGCGGGGGCCAGCACAGGCATGACAGGCTCCAGGCAATTCTTGCGGGCCGAATCGTGCCTCGTTGCTTGTCTCGCTACCTAAGCTTAGTCGCCGCCGGCCTTTTTCCAGCTCGCGTCGATTATTTTCGGCACGATCACCCGGGCCAGTTTGCTAAAAGCGGCTACCGCCGCGTTGGTTCCGGAATCGATCAGCCGCAGGAGTCCGATCTCAAGCCCGAGACCTTTCCCCGCCAGGCGGATGGCCCGTAGCTTCAGCCCGCCAGCCTCGCGTAAGGTTACTCTGGGCATCAGGGCCACGGCGTGCAACGGACCGAGGGAGCGAAGCACCATCTCGATCGAATTAATCTCCGCCACGGTCCGGGGACGAATCCGGTGGTTGCGGCACATTTCGTCGGTCATCCGGCGCATGACGTAGGTATCGGGCAATTGCACGAGACGCTGCCGGTGCAACTCGGCGAGCTCGACGACGCGCCGTTTTGCCCAAGGATGGGTTTCCGCGACAACGACTGTGAATTCATCGTTGGCGAGGTGCTCGTAGCGCAGGTTGGGCGAGTGCCGCGTCAGCCAGCCGAGTCCGACGTCCAAGTTGCCTTCTTCGAGGCAGGTCTCGATGTCCGTCGAAGAGATCTCCGCGATGCTCAGGTCGAGCCCGGGATTTTGCTCCGAGAAAAGAGCGAGCATTTTGGGGAGCAGCGCCAGGCTCAGGTACGGAATGATGCCTACGCGCAACGTCCCGTGGAGCTCGCCCGGTTCGCTGCCGATCTCCTGGAGCGATTTTTCCACCTGATGCAGGATGGCGCGGGCGTGCTCTTGAAAAGTGAGGCCGGCCGAAGTGAGAGAGATTCTTTTTCCCCGGCGCTGAAAAAGAACCGCGCGCAGACCCGTTTCCAAGTCGCGCATCTGTTGTGAGACGGCCGGCTGCGAAATACCGAGGCGTTTCGCGGCCCGGCTGAAATTCCCCGCGTCGGCTACCTCGAGAAAATAACGCAGTTGGCGGAGTTCAAAAGGCTCGCTCATTGCTACTCGGTGGAATTGTCCCTCATACGACCTTCTCGGCAGATGACAAAATAATTTAAAAAAACTCTTCCATAAGATCCACTTATTGTTTTATTTTAAATATCGCTGGTTTAAAAACATCATAATATGACTCCTAAACTCTCTAGTTTGCTTCTTCTCCTGACGCTGGTCTTTAGCCTTCCGCTGCCGTCCGTCATCGCCGCTGAGCCGACCGCATCGGCGCCGGTGAATGGTTCCGATCCAAAGGAAGTAAAGGCTCCCGCAAGCAAGCCGGAGTTTAAACGGCCACCTTACAATCCCGTTTCGCGATGGAAAGAGGATTGGTCTGGTCTCCGGGGGCGCGATCGCAACACCACTGGCGACGCCTTCGACCCGCTTAAATTCATTCCGTTCAACGAAGACGGCTCCATCTGGTTGAGCCTGGGCGGCGGTCTCCGCGGGCGTCTGGAGCACTTCAGCAACTTCAATTTCAATCCGAGCCTCGACGCGACTTACTTCCTTTATCACCTCCTGCTGCATGGGGATCTTCACATCACGAAATTTGTCCGCGTCTACATCGAAGGGATCGATGCGCAACATAGCGAGCGCAATCTGCCCGGTGGTCTCCGCGCAACCGACGTGAACTCCGCCGACCTGAACCAGGCATTCCTCGACCTGAATTTCCCCGTCGCGGACGGGACCCTCACGTTGCGCGGCGGCCGGCAGTCGTTCGCCTTTGGTAAACAGCGCCTCGTCAGCCCGCTGCCGTGGGGGAACGCTTATCGCCACTGGGATGGTGTCACCGCCATTGTCGAAAGTCACGGCTGGAATGCGACCGGCTTCTGGAGCGAGTTTGCCCCGGTGGACAAATACGATTTCGACGAGCCCGATGGCCAGACAAAACTCTTCGGGCTCTACGTCACCCACGGAAAACCGGTCGATCCGCTGGCCTTGGATGTTTACTTCCTTGGGCTGGATAAGAATGACCCGGTCACTTTTAACAGAACCACCGGGGATGAGGAACGCTACACCATTGGCGGCCGAGTTTTCGGAGCCTTCCACGGATTTGATTACGAGGTTGAAAACGCCTACCAGTTTGGGAGCGTCGGCAGCGGCGACGTGAGCGCCTGGATGTTGGCGACGGAGGCCGGTTACACCTGCAAAAATGCGCCTCTGGCGCCCCGGCTATGGCTCGGCTTCGATTACGCCAGCGGTGATGATGGCGCGGGCGGCGATGTCGGCACTTTCAATCAACTCTTCCCGCTCGGTCACGCCTATTTCGGCTACGCCGACGTCATCGGGCGACAAAACATCGTCGATATTCATCCCGGATTTTCAGTTAAAGTCGGCGAAAAACTCACCGCGAAAACGGAAGGCCACTTTTTCTGGCGCGCGGAGGCCGCTGATGCCCTCTACAATGCCGGCGGCGGCGTCGTCCGTCCCGGCGCGCCTGGCACGTCCACAGAAGTGGGGTCGGAGGTGGACGTGGTGGCAAACTACAAGTTTGGCCGCCACCTCGATCTTGAGCTCGGTTACAGCCACTTTTTCCCGGGCAATTTCATCAAGCAAACCGGGCCGGATGAAGACATCGACTTCTTCTATCTGCAGACGCAGTTTTACTTCTAGACCAGGTAATGGAAAAGCAGATGAGAATCGCGCGCCGCTTGTCTCGACACTCGGCGAGCGCTTTCCTCCACCGCCGTCTGGCGGGCGAAGCTTTTCGGGTCTCCAGCGCAACCGCGTGCCTGCTCGCCATCTTTCTCTCAGCGGGTGGGCATTGGGCGGTCCTGCAATCGTTCGCCTACACTCGAATGCTGGTCGAATTCGCGCAGAAAGATTCATTGTCCACGGCCGTCAAAAAGACGTTTGACGGGCATTATTCCTGTTCGCTCTGTCCGAAGATCCGCGCCGGTTACAACGAAGAACGCAAGGTCCCGCAAAGGGTCGGCGGAGCGCATTCCCCCGAATTTATCGTTCAAATACCCGCCTGTTCTTTTTTCCTGCCGGCGGCCGTCGCGGATCTCCCATTCGTTAGGTCGCTCTCTCCCGACTTTCTCACCGCCCCGCCAAAACCACCGCCGAGGGTCGTTTGATGCACTCACATCAATTACCCTCCGCGTGCCATGAACTGCCTGGTCATTGTGTCGTGAACACTCGGAGCCTTAATCCTGAAGCTTCCGCTCGAGCGCGCTGCGCGTGTGGGCTTGCTTGGAGTTTTCGGGGAACCACAAAATCCACTTTGCAGTTTAATGAAACGACCTTCTACCACTTCCAAGACTCTCGCTCTCCCGGCGCTGTTTTTCGCCATCGCCGTCCTCACCGTCCGGGCTCAAATGCCTGAGCCATCGCCCTCCGCCACGCCTGCCAAAATGTCATCCATCGTAGTCATCGGCCAGCCCATCCCGGGCGCGACTGTGGTTGTGCCCACGCCGGAGCTCCGTGCCGCCGCGACCGATGCGGCTTCGCTGCTCAGCCAAGTTCCCGGCGCCGCCGTGGTCCGGAACGGTCCGCTCACCGCCATCGTGCAGTTGCGCGGCCTGAGCGACGATCGCGTTCGCGTCCTGGTCAATGGCATGAGCATAACGCCAGCCTGTCCATTCCACATGGACCCGCCGCTGCATTACATTGCGCCCTCCGCTCTGCACTCACTCACCGTCGTCCCCGGGATCAGTCCAGTGAGCCTGGGGGGCGATAACATTGGCGGAGTCGTGCTGGCCGAACCGAAGCCGGCACGTTTTTCGCCGAACGAACAAACTCTCTTTTCGGGCGCGCTCGGTTCTTTTTATCGGAGCAGCAACGATGGCGTCGGAGCCAACGGCGGTTTCACCTTGGCCAACCAAAACTGGAGCGGGAACTATCACGGCTCCTGGGAGATGGCCGACGATCTGCGCATCCCCGACGGGCGGGTGAAGGACAGCGGCTTTGACGAATTCCAGGAGCACGAGGGCCGCATCGCGGGGCGATTGCTCAACGGCGTCTTCGAAGCCTACGGCGGCGTCAGCCGCACCCGCAACGCGGGTACGCCCGCGCTCCCGATGGACATGCTGGAGGACGACAGTTGGCACGCGGGCCTGCGCCAAACCAGCGCGCTCGGGTTTGGCGAACTCGAAGCCCGCTTTGGTTTCCACAGCATCGATCATTTGATGAACAACTTCTCGCTCCGGCCGCTCCCGCCCGGGGCGGCCCCGCTGATTGCGCCAACTCATTCCGACGACTGGAGCGGGAGCGTAGGACTAACCATCCCGCGCGATAAGGATGTCTTTCGAACCGGCTTGGATTTTCATTTAAGCTTCTTCGATGCGCTGCTCATGAACGCCGCCAGCGGAGCCGAACAAAACAACATCAACAACGCGACTCGGAACCGTATCGGGACTTACTTTGAGTGGCAAAAGGAGTGGAACGACCAGTGGACGACTCTCGCCGGAGTGCGCAGCGACACGGTCTGGAGCAACACCAACGACATCGAGAAATTTTTCCCGCCCGCCAGCGCCGATGCCGCGGCCTTCAACGCGAGATCGCACGACCTGACCGACGTCGATATCGACGCCATGATCTCAGTCCGATTCACGCCCGATGAACACAGCACATACGACCTGGCCTTTGCGCGCAAGAACCGCGCCCCCAGCATCCTCGAGCGCTACATCTACACCCCGCTCGCCGCCAGCTCCGGCGCGTCGGACGGACGCACTTATCTCGGCAACCTGGAGCTCGATCCGGAGGTCTCGCACCAGATCGCACTGACCGGCGACTGGCACGGAGAAGGATGGGAACTCAAAGTGACTCCCTTTTATAACTTCGTCAGTGATTATATCCAAGGCACTGCGATCAACCGGTTGGTCAACGGTCTCCCTGTCCTGCAATACCAGAATCTCGACCGGGCCGATCTCTACGGGGTGGACGCCGAAGCGCACTACGACCTGACAAAGGAGTTCACCTTGCGCGGCCAGCTCAGCTATGTGCGCGGCGTTGATCGCGACAACGACGACAGTCTCTATCGGATTCAGCCGCTCCACGGGACGGTCAGCTTGTCGCACCATTGGAGCGATTGGCACAGCGCGGTCGAACTCGTCTGGGCGACCGGGCAGGATGATGTCTCAGCCTTCAACAACGAGCCGACAAGCGACGGCTATGCGGTCCTGAACCTGCGCACTGGCTACACTTTTCACGAACACCTGCACGTCGATCTGACCTTGCAAAATCTCTTCGATGAAAACTACGCAGATCACCTTGCCGGAATAAATCGCGTCCTGGGCAGCGATGTGCCGGTAGGCCAGCGGATCCCAAGTGCCGGCCGAGCCCTGGCCATCTCAGTGAGCTACGAATTTTGAAAACCAAGGTCCGCTGCGCCGAGCAGATATTTATTTAATTGACCGAGAAGACGAACCAATAGGAGAACAAGTCACTATGCACCGTAATAAACTCATCACCGCGGCCGTCTTGGCCGCCCTCGCCCTCACGGGCTGTAGTAAGAAAGAGACGGCCAAGGAAGAATCGAAAAAGGTCCGTGTCGGCTATATCGGCCTGACCTGTGAAGCTTCCATTTTCAGCGCCGTCGAGAACGGCTATTTCAAGGACGAAGGCCTCGACGTCGAACTGATCAAATGCGACTGGAAGAACTACAAGGACACCCTCGCTCTTGGCGGTTACGACATCACCCAGCATCTCGTGATGTATTTCCTCAAACCGATCGAGCAGGGACTGGACGTCAAGTTCACCGGCGGCATCCACACTGGCTGCCTCCGCGTTCAGGCCTCGGCTAAGAGCGACATCACGACCGTCGAACAGCTGCGCGGCAAACGGATCGGCGTGCCGGGAATGGGAACCCCGCCCTTTGTTTACGCCAACCGGGTGCTCAAGCGCCACGGCATCGACGGGAGCAAGGAGATTGAATGGAAAGTCTTCCCGGTGGGCGAACTCGGTCTGGCGATCGACAAGGGTGAAGTGGATGCGGTGGCCAACTCTGAGCCGATCGGGAGCATGCTTCTGGAGAGCGGTAAAGTGAGAAACGTCGCTGACCAGGCGGTCGACGAAGGCGACAAGGACGAGTATTGCTGCGAGGTCATCGCCAACGGGAAATGGCTTACGGCCAATCCGAAAACGGCGGCTGCCGCCACTCGCGCCTTGTTGAAGGGAGCCAAGTATGTGGAGGCGAATCCAAAGGCCGCGGCGGAAATGTCGGTCGAGAAAAAATACCTCGCTTCCAATCCAAAACTCAACGCGCTCGCCCTCTCGAAACTGAGCTACATCCCGAGCGTTTCGCGCGCGGCGGCTTCCGTGAAGACAGCCGCGCAGGAAATGATCGCGGCCGGCATGCTCGCGCCCAACACCAATGTGGATGAACTGAGCAAACGCGCCTTTGCCCACCTCGATGGCGTTACCGACGAGTGGATCGAGAAAACCGAGGTTAAAAAAGTAGCCGGTGGGCAAATGTTGCCGACGCAAGATGACATCAAAGTCGCGCTGTCGAAGGTCGACACCTCGTGTTGCGCCATGCCGGTGGCGACGAATTAGGTCTGAGCGCGCCCCAGCGCGGCAATTACTCGAAGAACTTTTCTCCGGCCGGACGCAGGTCCAACTCTAGCGTCCAGGCCGTCGGATGCTGCTCGGCGAGGTGCCAGTAGGCCTCTGCCATGTGATCGGGATCGAGCTTTGGTTCGCCCGCGATGATGGCACCGCCGGCCGGGCCAATAATTCCATCCACCACCACATGTGCGACGTGCACTCCTTGCGGCCAGAGCTCGCGCGCGAGCGATTGCACCAGGCCGCGCAAAGCAAACTTTGCGCTGCTGAACGCCAGCCAGCCGCCGCCGCGCACACTCGAAGTCGCGCCCGTAAAGAGCATCACGCCTTCCCCGGCCGCGATCATGTCGGACGCGGTTTCCTGCGCGCAGACAAACGCGCCGAACGTGGCGATGCGCCATGATTTCTCGAAATCCTCGACGGTCGTTCCGAGCAAACCGTCGCCCGCCGACGAGCTGGCGTTGTGTAGCAAGAGGCTGATTGGACCCAACTCCGCCCGCGTGCGCTGGACCGCGTCTTTCACTTCCGCCGGCCGGCTGACATCCGCGACAAGTGCGATCGATTTCCCTCCCGCGCTCACGAACTCGCCCGCCAATTCCTCAATAAAGGTCAAATGCCGCGCGACCAGTCCGACGGCACAACCTTCGCGTGCGAAGCGTCGCGCGAGCGAAGCGCCAAGGCCGGGACCCACACCGGTGATTAATGCGACGCGATTCAGGCTCATAATTTAACGACGATCTGGAGAAATTAGAATGTGGTCCGCTGCGTTCACGAGCAACCTCTCAGTCGCGCCCGACTGGAATTCGAGTTAGGACTTTGTCATGTCGAAGTTCTCTGGTTGGCAGTTCGGGTTGGTTACGGTTTGTTCGTTCGCCTTTCTCGCGGCACCGATGCGTGCGCAGGAGCAGGAGCTGGCTCCGATCGTTTCGCCGCCGCCTGCCCTCGCAACACCATCAGCGATCCCCTCCGGTACGCCAGCCAGCACGCCGCAGACATCCCCTTCTCCCAAACCGGTCCAATTAACCGACGTTCTTCTAAAAAACCTGAAAGCGCGCGCGATCGGGCCGGCGCTGATGGGCGGCCGCGTCTCGGAAATCGCGCTCGATCCGCGCAACCCGGCGGTCTTTTATGTCGGGCTCGGAACCGGCGGCGTTTTCAAAACCGGAAACAACGGCGTCACCTTCGATCCAATTTTTGACAAGCAGCCCGTTCTTTCCATCGGCGCCGTCGCGGTCGCGCCTTCCGATTCCGACGTCGTCTGGGTCGGCACCGGGGAAGCGAACGACCGCAACTCCTCCGAGTGGGGCGATGGCGTTTATCGCTCGACCGACGCCGGCGGCACCTGGACGAACGTCGGCATGAAAGAAAGCCGGACGATCGCGCGGATCGTGGTCCATCCGACCAAACCGGAAGTCGCCTACGTAGCGGCGATGGGCCATCTCTGGAAAGACGGCGGCGAACGCGGTCTCTACAAAACGACTGACGCGGGCAAAACCTGGAAGCTCGTCCTGAAAGCGCCTTCGCCTAACGACGTCCGGACCGGCTGTGGCGACGTCGTGCTCGATCCGTCAAATCCCGAGATCATTTACGCCGCACTCTACGCCCGGCAGCGCACCCCGTGGTCATTTGCCTACGGCCGGATCGCGACCAACGGCCAGGATGTCGGCGGGATTTTTAAAAGCAGCGACGGCGGCGCGACTTGGAAAAAATGCGCCGGCGGTTTGCCTGGCCTCACCGGTCGAATCGGCCTCGCCGTCTCGCCGAGCAAGCCAAAGCTGGTCATGGCGATCGTGCAGAGTGACGAAGGCGGCGCGAGCGATATCCGCGCCATTCACAGCCGGCGAGGGGGCGTTTTCCGTTCCGAAGACGGCGGCGAAAAGTGGACCCGGATGAGCGACCTGAATCCGCGCCCGTTTTATTTCAGCCAGATCCGGATCGATCCGGCGAATGATCAGCGCGTTTACATCCTCGGCATGGCCGTGCTGGCTTCGGATGAAGGTGGCAAAAATTTCCGGGAGGATCTTTCCGACAAAGTGCATCCCGATTGTCACGCC
>JACCZO010000215.1 GCA_013695925.1 Chthoniobacterales bacterium | reverse complement strand
CGAATCGCTTAAGCCTGGTGGATAAAAGCCCTCCCGGTAAATCTTACTACCAGGTCCGGGGGCCGGTGAGCCTTCCCTTGCGACGAGTTCCAGTGTGCCCGGTGCACCTGAAAAGACCCCGGTATCGTTCGTCGAGTTGATACCAACACCGATGAGAGTGGCGGTAAAAGCCACCTGACCCGCGTCGTTCAGAGCCGACCCGTAGCCAAAATACAGGAACCCCGTATTAGGTCCGATCCCCGGGGGAAGCTGGTCCGTTACAGCGACTGGAACAATCGGCTGACCGGCTTGAACGAGGGCAGTCTCTAGCAAGCATAATGCGCCGAGCATCAGCCTGAGTGAACGGTGAATTTTAGTGAATGTTTTCATAGGTTCGTTTTGTTTCGTTAGGCGCACTCGTGCGATCTGGTGTTTAGGGTGGTGATTCGGCGACAGGCGGGACGAAGTTGGAGCTGGTCCTGTCTATTTAGCTCTACGGAAATGGCGGGACTAAGTTCCGGGAACTTTAAGAGCTTGCCGAGAATAGGAGTCTGCGAGTCTGCGAGTCTGCGAGTCTGCGAGTCTGCGAGTCTGCGAGTCTGCGAGTCTGCGAGTCTGCGAGTCTGACGGGGAGAGCTCATTTCGGACTCGATCTTATTGAGTTCTTTCTGCGGCGTCAATACTTTATTTCGTCGGGCGGAAGATTTGTTTGGAAAAGGGAAACCGCGGATTGGAAACCCCGGCCGTTGCTTCGCATCTGTTACGGGAAAGCCTGGCCGTCCCTTCGCGTCCGATGCAGCACGGATGACAGGATGACACGGAGGGGGAAGAAGAAGATTTCGAGTCCGCCTCGGACGGACTGAAACTCTAAATCCTCCCCTTTGATCCGTGGAATCCGCGTAATCCGCTCTTCAAGATCGGGGAATTGTAATCTCGGATTGCACTGCGTTTTTGCGAGTTGGCTCCCGGACAGGCTGATGATAAGCTCGTCGTGATGAGAACGCGCGAATCGGCGGCGGAATACGTCGTCAAAAATGGCAAACGCAAAGCGGTTATTCTGCCCATTGAAGAATATCAGGAATTGCTTGAAGACTTGTATGATCTGGGTGTGATCGCGAGCCGTCGACACGAACCGACCGTCCCGTTTGAAGATGTTCTGCGCCGCCTAAAAAAGAATGCCGCGGTATCGCATTGAATTTCGAAAGTCGGCGGAGAAGGATCTCAGGCGCTTGCAACCGACGACATCGCAACGTGTCGTCCGAGCAATCCGGCTGTTGGCTAACAATCCGCGGCCATCCGGCTGTCGTAAGCTTGCGAATGCGCGAAACGCGTATCGAATTCGCGTCGGTGACTACCGCGTGATCTACGCGGTTTCGGATGTCGTGCTCATCGTAGCAATCGAAAGCATTCGGCATCGTCGCGAAGTGTATCGCTGATCCACTCGCGCAGCTCCGTCAGAAAAGCGAGTCGAGCGCCTAAACGAGATCTTCGATAGAGCCGTGGAGCTATTGCCGCGGCCGTGCGCGATTTTTTCTTGCGCTCTCTGCCCGCACCGCCGCGGCCGCAAAATCCAACTCCAAGACGGACGCCCTCTGCGCCGTATCGCAGACGCTGGAAGATGGAACGCACCTTTGCCCATCTCGGCAATTTCCGTAGTCTCCTGATTCGCCACGAACGACGGCCTCGACCTTTACCAAGCCTTCTTTCACTTGGCTTGCCTCATCCTAACCCTCAGACACTTTTGAAACCACTTCCAGGTCGTTTCGTGAAGTCGATCTTTATTTTCGTTGGGCAAGAACATTTTTTTGGAAAGGAAACCGCGGATTGGGCGAGGCCCGGGAAAAAAAAGAGGGACAACCGCGGATTACACGGATTGGAAAGCCCGGCCGTTGCTTCGCATCCGTTACGGCACGGATTGGGAGAGGGGAAGGGAGGAGGGTTTCGCGTCCGCCTTTGGGGGCGGACTGGGGACTCTAAATCTTCTTCTTTGATCCGTGAACTCCCGCGCAATCCGCGGTTTAAATCGCGGCAATGGTCGAACTGCAAAGGGCGCCTTCGCTACTTCGGAAATCGCCCGGCCAGGACATCGCCGACCCAAATGTCCTCATCGAGATTCTCCCAGCGCAATGCTCTCCCCTGCACGCGCAACATAACTTGCTGCAACATCTCCGGAGTGGCTGCGGCGAGTCGCGGAAATTTTGACGCAGGAAAACCGATCGTGCGCTCATCGGCGAGCTCGAGACAAACCCGCCTAC
>JACCZO010000201.1 GCA_013695925.1 Chthoniobacterales bacterium | reverse complement strand
CGCAATTGATCCTCACCGGCTTGATCGTCGGTATCGGCGGGCCGCTGGGCGATCTCGCGCTCAGCGTGCTGAAGCGTGATCTCGGGGTGAAGGATTGGAGCGCCGCGATTCCCGGGCACGGCGGTGTTCTGGATCGGATCGACAGCCTGATTTTTGTCGCGCCGCTGTTCATCCTGATGACGGACCATTATCATTGAGCTGATGACGAAAATGGGACAAGGCCCCGCGCTCGCCCTCGAACGCAAGGCGGTCGAGCGGCTGCGGCGTTTTCCGCGCGAGCCGGATGCGCTGGTCGATGCCTTGCGCACTCTGGTTGCGGTCGTCATTCGCGCGCTCCTGCGGATCTATTGTCGTTTCGAAATCATCGGGCAGGAACATTTGCCTAACGACGGTGAGTCGTTCGTGCTGGTGGCAAATCATTCCAGTCATCTCGACAGTGTCTGCCTGCTCGCCGCCCTCCCGTTGCGCCGCCTGCAGCGGACGTTTCCGGTCGCGGCGGAGGATTATTTCTTTCGGAGCCTCTCGCGGACATGGTTCGCGACTGTGGTGATGAATGCGCTCCCTTTCGCGCGCCAAATGCGGGTGCGGGAAAGCCTTTCGATTTGCGCGCAGCTCCTCGCCCGGCCCGGCAATGTGCTCGTCATTTTCCCGGAAGGCACGCGCTCAAAGACCGGCGCGACGCAGGCTTTCAAGCCGGGAATCGGCGCGCTCCTCGCGGGACATGAGATCAAAGTGTTGCCCTGTTACGTCGAAGGCGCTTTCCGCGCCTGGCCCAAGGGGAGGCGCTGGCCACGCCCGCGGAAGGTTCGCTTGATCATCGGCCGCGTGCGGCATTACGCAGCCGAAGAGGAGTCCGAGACCGTCGCGGCGGAATTACACCGAGAGGTGGAGACGTTACGGGCCGATAATTCGGTGGTGCGAGACTCCGTCGAGCCTGGAGGGGCGCCCGATTAATCAAGTGGCATCCTCCCCGGCTCGACAGAGTCTCGCACCACCAGGCATGGAAACGATTGAGCGAACGATGATCAGTTGGGACGGGGCGGAGCTTTTTTATCGCGCCTGGCTGCCGGAGGAGAAGAAAATCGAGAAAGCGCTTCTTCTTTTCCATCGCGGCCATGAACACTCCGGACGCTGGGCAGGAACGGTCGAGTCGTTAGGCTTGGAGCATGTCGCGGTCTTCGCCTGGGACGCGCGGGGACACGGCCGTTCGCCGGGGGAACGGGGCGCGGCGCGCGATCTGACCGACGTGATCAAGGACGTGGATGCATTCGCCAGGCACCTCGCCGAACGGTACGGAATCGCGCTCGAAAACATGATCCTGCTCGCCCACAGCCTGGCGGCGGTGACGGTGACGGCCTGGGTGCACGATTACGCCTCGCCAATTCGGGCGCTCATCCTGGCGACGGCCGCGTTTGAGGTGCGGCTTTATGTTCCGCTGGCCGTTCCCGCGTTGCGCCTGCAGCAGAAATTTGTCGGGTCGGGGCAGGTGAAGAGCTACGTGCAGGCGAAAATGCTGACGCATGATCCAGCGGAGGCGGCGCAGTACGAAGCTGATCCGCTGATTTTTCGCCAGATTGCAATTAACGTGTTGCTCGATCTGCACGATACGGGACAACGTTTGGTGGCAGATGCGGGCGCGATCCACGTTCCGGTGCTGATGCTGGCGGCGGGCCGGGACTGGGTCGTTAGTCTGGAAGCGCAGCGGGATTTTTTTAATGGCCTCTCGTCTCCGTGGAAACGGATGCACGTCTTCCCCGCGATGTATCACGCGATTTTCCACGAGGTCGATCGTGGGCAGGTAATTGAACGGATCCGGGGCTTCATCGAAGAGCGGTTCGCGGAGCGTCGCGTCCCGGTCTCGTTGCGCGATGCGGACAAGTACGGCTACACCTGGGAAGAACATGAGCGACTGAAGCTGCGCGGCAGCCCGCATTTCGCGGCCCTGCGCGCAGCGTTGAAAATCGGCGGCCGTTTGAGCCCGGGAATCGCGCTCGGCTGGGAGAGCGGATTCGATTCGGGCCGTTCGCTCGACTACGTCTATCAGAATCGCGCGCAGGGTTCGTCACGTCTCGGGCGATTCCTGGACGCGAATTATCTCAACAGCATCGGCTGGCGCGGCATTCGACTGCGGAAAGCAAATCTCGAAAAAGCCATGCGGGAGGTGATCGAAAAACTTCGGGAGGACGGGAGAACGATCCGGATTCTCGATGTGGCGGCGGGCGCGGGTCGTTATGTATTGGAAACGATGCGCGCTCTGCCGGAGATCTCGATGAGCGCGATTCTCTGCGATAACGAAGAGGAGAATGTCGCGGCGATGCGCGCGTTGGCGGAGGAGTTTGGACTGAAGGATGTGACGGTGAGGCGAGGGGATGCTTTTGATCGCGGTTCGGTTGCTGCGATTACGCCGCGCGCCACGGTTGGGATCGTCTCAGGGCTCTATGAGTTGTTCCCGTCGAACCGCGCGATTTTAGAGTCGTTAGGCGGCCTGGCCGGGGCGATCGAGCCGGGCGGTTATTTGATTTACACCAATCAACCGTGGCATCCCCAGCTCGAGTTCATCGCGCGCGTCCTGCGCAACCGTGAAGGGAAACCCTGGATCATGCGCCGACGGACGACGGCGGAGATCGACGAACTGGTGCGGCTTGCGGGGTTCACGAAATGCACAATGGAGATCGATCGCTGGGGAATGTTTTCCGTTTCCGTCGCCAGACGCCCGGGTTCCTGAAAACGTCCACTCCAGTTTTGCGCCGGCGCGCGCTGGCGGCCTCCGTCGGGTTGTCCCTGCTTTTCCTGGCGGTTTACGGGGGCTGCATGTGGATCACGGCACGGCGGGATGACGTGGGCGTTTTCTATTTTGATTGGGAACGCGCCATCCCTTTCGTGCCGCTCATGATTCTCCCGTATCTCTCGATCGATCTCTTTTTTGTCGCGGCGCCCTTTCTTTTTCGTGAGGAAGGCAGCCTGCGCCTTTTCGTTAGGCGAGTAACGGCAGCGATCTTGATCGCTGGATTTTTCTTCCTGATCATGCCGCTGCGCTTCGCTTTTCCGAGACCTCTGGCGGGCGGTCCGTTAGGTGGAATTTTCGATTGGTTCCGGGGGATGGACGGCCCCTACAATCTCTTCCCTTCGCTTCATGCCGCGCTCCTGCTTTTCCTGGTCGATGCCTATGCGCGCCATTCGCGAGGGCCAGTCCGAATTGCAGTTCTTTGCTGGTTTGGATTGATCGGCCTTTCCCCGCTCCTGACTCATCAACATCACGTGATCGATATTTTAGGCGGGTTTGCGCTCGCGGCGGGCTGTTTTCTTTTTATCCGACCGAAATTTAGCCTCGATTCCAACCGGCAGAGCCCGTAAATCAAGCGCGACCATGAGTTACAGCGAACTGGTTCAGCTTTATTTCGATCGCTCGACCGCGATGCAGAATTACTGGAATCTTTACGTCCTGGTGGTGGGCGGCCTCCTCGCCTTTGCCTCGCTCCGCAAACAGCGCGCCGCGATTACGACGGTGCTGGTCTGCCTTTTGTTTGCGCTCTTTGCCTACGAAAACCTGGGCGCGATGAAAGATGTGACCGCGCAACGCTTCGCTTTGCTCGGTGCGATCCGGCAGTTTGACGCCGGCAATAATGCGATCAACGATCCCAAAGCACTCCGGGCTCGACTCGAGCCGACCCTCGCCCCCGCGACTTATGGGAGCGTGAAAGTGACCCACATCACAAGCGATATCCTAACCGTCCTGGCTCTGATCGCGATGGAACTGCGCCGCCGCTCGCTCCGCGAAGTCTTGCATGTCCCGTGAGGCGCAAAAATGGCTCTGATATTCCTGGCTTGAATTCGACCGGCTGCGATCTCATGCACCGCCTCCTTCATCGGTTCACCCTTCTTCTTTGCCTGCTGGCTTTCGCCTTTACCGGGCCGCGCGTTGCCGCCAATCCGGTCGGTGATTTTTTTAAGAAAGTCGGGCGTTCCATTTCTCATCTTGGAAAAAAACCGACGCCCAAGCCGACGCCGCGTAAATCGCGCAAGAGCAGCGGCAAAGACAAAGCTGCCGTTACGACCGGGGCGTCCGAAACGACTCCATCGCCCACGGCTTTTCCCGCGCCCACGCCGACCCCGACGCCGCTGGAAATCCGGCCGGCAACGAGCGCGCCGCCGGACCTCCGCCGATCGCGCGACCTGCCCTACGGCGTAGTGGTGCCTAATCGGCCGGGGCTCGTGACCAGCCCTTATGCCCCGAACGAAGGGTTGGTGGATGTGAGCGGTTTTCCCAGCTCAACGGAAGTGATGGACCCTTTCACCGGGAAAGTTTTCCTCACGCCATAACCAGCCTTCGCTGGTGGAGCGAGATCCCCGGCGCATTGCCGCGAAGTTCGCCCCCCAGCTCGACGAGTCTCGCACCACCGGCGAGGTAGCGGCCCGACTCTTGCTACCTTGTCGGGTCGAGGAAATGAAGATTGGCCTGAGGATCCTGACGGTAGAGGATGAAACCGCCGTGGCTCGACTGCTGGCGCTGGTTTTATGCGATCGCTCTGGTCCGTTTCCGAGAGATCGTAACGCAGGTGGAACTGGCTGATCGGTTCCTGGGCAAACCGCGCGGCGCAAATATCTCCTGTATCTGCCAATTAGTCGATCCGAGTAAACCGGACGCGGTCGCCAACGTTCCAACCGGGCCTTCACGGGCGCGGATGAAAAGACTGCCATAACCGGTTTTATCATCTCGGGCGGTCTGCCGCGCAATGTCATAGTCCGGGCCCTGGGTCCAACCCTGGAGGCGGCCGGGGTGCAGCAGTTCGTGGCGAATCCGAAGCTGGAAGTGCACAACTCGTCGGCAACCATCGCGCAAAACAGCGATTGGCAGGAGGACGCGCGCGCCAGCATCATCACCGAAACCTTTCCTGCTCCCGCGCCTAACGATGAGAGGGAGGCCGCCTTATTTCTCACTCTTCTGCCCGGAGCCTACACCATTCTCGCGAGCAGCGAGGATGGCGCGGAGGGTGTGGTTTTGACCGAAGTTTACGACGCCGAAGTTAGCCCATAGCTCTTGCCCGCGGTGGGCACGGCCTTGGAGGGAAGCGCTTTGTCGCTTCCGCGAAGGTCGGGTGGCTCGTTCTTGCAATCGACAGTCCACCCCCGCGGCATCGACAAAGCGATGCCCTCCAGCACTCGTCCCTCCAGCGCATCGCCTTTCGCGACGATGCCGGGTGCGCGCACTCGACGCTAAACAGATGTTAAACCGAAGCGGAAGCTGGGCTTGCCTTGGCATGTTGGGACAATTGCGGGAAATTGCGCCCATGCTCGCGAAATTTGCCGATCACGTCTCCCGCACCCTCGAGGAAATCAAAGCGCAGGGGCTTTTACAAGACCGAGCGCGGCATTACCGGGCCGCAGAATGCCGAGATCCGGATCGCGGACGGCCGGCGCGGGATTAACCTCTGTGCGAATAACTATTTGGGTCTGACCGATCACCCCGCACATCGCAGCGGCGAAGGAAGCCCTCGACAGCCACGGCTTTGGGATGGCGAGGTCCGGCCCGCCGGGAAGTTCTCGCGCGAGGCAAGCTTGAACACGCTAACGGAAAACCGAATCGGGCGTGAAATCGGCGTCGGAAAATTCAACGTCATGCTTGATGCTGGCGCCGTTGAATTGCGTGACGGTATTTTTGCGTGGCCCGTGCACAACGAGTCCGGCGGGAATGGACTGCTGGCGGTCATCTCGCGCCACTCGATCGGTCTCGATCCGGCGGATCAATTCACCTGCCGGCGAATACTTCTCGATCCGGAGCGGCACCAGCCGAGCCGGGTCGATCCAGCTTCGCACCGTGCCGTAGATCGATTCGGAAGAAGAGTCGGGCTTGGATTCGAGAATCTGGCAATTGACCCGGTCGACCACTTCGCTGCCGACGAGCGCCTGCTTTTTCCAGGCAAAGAAATTTTCCACCGCATCCCGGTAGGCGAGATCGCTGTCGAAGAGGCCTTCGCTCATTTCCGATTCTTTGAGGGCGCGGACGGTATGGGGCGGTTCGATGACGGAACCGGAGGGCGCTGTACCGGCCTTCTGATGCAGGATGACGGCTTTCCCTTTTTGGTCGTTAGGCCAAAGCACGAGATAGACGAGATCGGTTCCCGCCTTCGTTCGGCGCTGCTTGATCTGGAGTTGGAAGGTATGCTTGCCGCCTTCTTTCGTGCGGATTTCCATCTGGGTCCGCACGATCGCGCTCCCTTGCCCGACCGCGTCCAGTTTGGCGGCCAATGCTTCGGCCGACATCGCGGGCGGCGGGGAAGGTTCCTGTGCAACAACGGACCCGATGAGCGATCCCGCGATGGTGGCGGCGAAGAGAAATGACCGTGTCATAAGAACAAAATCGAAGTTGGAACCTAGCCTGCTTGCAGAGCCTGGCTCGGCGCGAGCCGGGAGCTGCGCCAGGCGGGATAAAGCCCGCTGAAGACTCCAACAGCCACGGCAATCAGGACCGAAAGAGCGAGCAGCGGAAAGCCGAGGTCAGGCTGCAACAAACCACGCAGCGCCGGAGTTTCGCCCAGCGCACGGACGCCAAGCGCGCCGATCGTGACGCCGATTACGCCGCCGAAAAATCCCAGCAGCGCGGACTCGTAAAGCACCATCTGAATGATGCGGCTCCGTTTCCATCCGACGGCGAGCAGGACGCAAATTTCGTGGGTTCGCTCGAAGACAGTCATGAGCATTGTGTTCATCACCCCGAGGACGCCGACCAGCACGGCAAGGAGCGAAGTGCCCCAGGTCATGGCGCGGACCATGCGGAATCCCTCGCTGTTGCTGAGATGGTCGGCCACCGATACCGCCCGGACTTCCGGGACCTGCCGCTGGATCTGCTGAATAAGAATCTGCAGCTGTTTCTCGTTCGTTCCGGGCGTGACGCGGACGTCGATCGCGTTGATCTGATCCGGGGAGGCGAGGATTTTCTGCAGCAGTGCAAGCGACATGATGACAGAACCGTCTTCGACCAGCGCACCGCCTTTCACGATGCCGACGACTTTGAGTTCCGCGGTTTCGATCTGGATCGGGTCGCCGACTTTTTTCTTGAGAATATCCGCCGCCGTCTGGCCGAGAACGACCGCCTGTTCTTCGCCGCTCTGCGGCATTCGGCCCGTGACGAGCTTCAGGTTGCTCCAGGAAAATCCGCCCCACTCACGCGCCGACAGGATCATCAGATCGGAATCCTCTACGCTGGTCACTTGCACGAGAAGATTACAGGTCGCGGCAATGCCGGGCAGCCGCGCGATTTGATCGCGGATGGAGGCGTTAAATGGTTTCGGCGTCAGTGATCCGCCTCGGCTGCTGACGACGAGGTCGGTCCCGCGCGCTTTCAATCCGACCTGCCAGCCTTTTTCGAAACCGCGCGACATACCGACCAGGGCCACGACGGCGGCGATCCCGATGGAAATGCCAGCCAGGGTGAGGCAGGTGCGGACGGGCCGGCGGAGCAGGCCGCGGATGACGACGGTAAGAAAAGTCATGACCCAGTGCGGGGAGAAGGTTTATCCGAAACGACCTTGCCATCCATCATGTGCAGGATCCGCCCGGCACGCTCGGCAATGGAAGGATCATGCGTCACCATGACCATGGTGCGGCCGTGCTCCTGTTGTAGCCTAACGATGAGATCGAGAATGAGATGAGCGTTTTTGCTATCGAGATTACCAGTCGGTTCGTCGGCCAGGAGAAGCGCCGGTTCGTTGGCCAGGCTGCGCGCGATCGCGACCCGCTGACGTTCGCCGCCGGAAAGTTTGGAGGGAAAATGGTCGCTCCGATCTTCCAGCCCGACCAGCTTGAGCAACTCCGCCGCCCGTTCGCGCCGCTCGGAAAGCGAACGACCGGTTCCAAACATCGGGATCTGCACATTCTCCGCCGCGGTGAAAGTCGGGAGGAGATGGAAAGCCTGAAAGATGAAACCGATCTCAGAGGCGCGATAAGCCGCGGGGTCGCGAAGTGCGGGGAGAGAATCACCCCGATAGAGCAGGGTGCCAGAGGTGGGCTGATCGAGCAAACCGAGTAACTGGAGCAAAGTTGACTTGCCGCATCCGCTCGGGCCCGTGATCGCAATGAACTCACCCTCCTGAATGGAAAAATCGACGCCGCGCAGGGCTTGGACCTGACCGTCGTCGAATGCCCGGGTGAGACCTTCCGCCTCGAGCAGAGGCACAGCACTGGAAGAGGGCGGGATCATCGTTTCATTATGAGGCCGTCCTGGCCATCTGCCAGCGCGACGCAGCGGCCACAAGGCCGCCTAGAGCGTGTCATGCACTTTTGAAGCAGGTGGAAGCAACGGATGAAGGTAGCCGCCCCTCTGGGTCCGGGGAGCACCTGCACCCGCACGCAGGGAAATCATCTCTCCGTCACCCTTGTTCTGTGCTGCTCAAAGTGCATGGCACCCTCTAGGTAGGGCCAGAAAAGTCCGGGGATGTTCCGTGGCGCTCGCACAGCGAGTCGCGCCCTCCTATTGCGCAAAGGTAGGCAATGTGTCACATTGAGCACATGGTTCATATATCAATCCGGGATCTGCACATGAAAACCGGCGAATGGGTTCGGAAAGCAGCCGCGGCGGGCGGCATCATCGTGATGGATCGCAGCCAGCCGGTGGTGAAACTTGTTCCCTTCACCAAGGGGGATCACGGGAAACTGTTCGCCGAACGGCCCCTAACGAAAGGCTTTTCCGCCCTGCCGAAAATGCGCCATGACTCGACCCGCTTCGTTTCGGAAGAGCGGGACCGGACGTGATTTATTTCGACACTGCCTATCTCGCCAAGTGCTATCTGAACGAGCACGGCAGCGACGCGGTGCGAAAGCTCGCGGCGCAGTCGGCGCGTGTGGCTTGCTGTGCCTTTGGGCGCATTGAACTGGCGGCCACCCTGCAACGCAATCTGCGCGAAGGGAAAATCACGCGCCCTCAGAACCGGGTGATCTGGAGCCAATTCGATCTCGATGAATCGAACCATATCTGGACATGGCTGCCGGTAACTCCGGAATTGCTGGCCGGGGTTACGAAAAAAATCTGCACGATGAAGGCGACAACCTGGCTCCGCGCGGCGGACGCCCTGCATCTGGCCTGTGCCGCGGAACACAGCTTCAAGGAAGTCTACAGCAACGACCGGCACCTTCTTGCCGCAGCTGGGGCCTTCAAAATCAAGGGACGCAACGTCATTCCGTAGGATCGAGAAAAAGTAGCGCAGGACAATCTCGACCTAGTGCAGTGTTACGGATGAAAGTGAACACTTCATCGGATGCGGTTGGAGGTGTTGCGGTAGGTCCATTGGAAAGGGACGGCCGATTTGTTGTAATGCCTGATGGAAGGCATGATTTTGCTGCGG
>JACCZO010000186.1 GCA_013695925.1 Chthoniobacterales bacterium | reverse complement strand
GCGATCTCGACCCGGCGATAGAAATTGCGCGGCATCCAGTCCGCGCTCGCGAGATAGAGATCGGCCGCGCCGTCGTTTTGGAAATAATAAATCCGGCTGTGCTCGAGGAAACGCCCGACGATGCTGATGACGCGGATGTTTTCGCTCAGCCCGGGAATCTTCGGCCGCAGGCAGCAAATTCCCCTAACGATGAGGTCAATCTTCACCCCGGCGCAGGACGCTTCGTAGAGTTTCTCGATGATCTCCTGGTCGACGAGCGAGTTGAGCTTCGCGACGATCCGGGCCGGCTTGCCCGCGACAGCCTGATCGCGCTCGCGTTCGATCAGCCCGAGCACCCGCTGGTGGAGATCGAAGGGCGCGACGAGCAGTTTCTTCAAGCCGGGATACCCGGCCAGGCCGGTCAGGGTGTTGAAGACGATCGCGACTTCCTCGGTCAACCCGGGCGCGGTCGTGAAGAGGCTGAAGTCGGTGTAAACGCGCGCCGTCCTGGGATGATAATTTCCCGTCCCGAGGTGGACATATTGGCGGAGCCGGTCGGGATCTCGCCTAACGAGCAGGAGCGCCTTGCAGTGCGTCTTCAACCCGACCACGCCGTAAACGACATGCGCGCCCGATTCCTCCAGCCGGCGCGCCCACTGGATGTTAGCCGCCTCGTCGAAGCGCGCCCGCAATTCGACCAGCGCGGTCACCTGCTTACCGTTGCTCGCGGCGTCGATCAACGCCTCCACGATGGGCGAATCGCCGCTCGTCCGGTAGAGCGTGATCTTGATCGCGAGGACGCCCGGATCGCGGGCGGCGCTTTCCACCAGCTCGACCACCGGGTCGTAACTTTCATAAGGATGATGGAGGAGGATGTCCTGCTTGCGCATGGCCTCGAAAATATCGGCGTGCGACGGCAAGGCCGGGTCGCGCGCCGGCTGGAAGACGCGGTCTTTCAGTTTCGCGAAGGCGTCGTTCGCGACCAACGGCGCGAGATGGGTCATGGAGAGAGGCCCCTCGAGTTTATAAAGATCGGGCTCCGATAACTGGAAAAAATCGAGCAGCAGATCGGAGAAATCCTTTGGGCAATCGGCTTCCACCTCGAGCCGCACGGCGTTGCCCCGGCTGGAACGCCGCAGCTCCTGCTCGATGCTGCGGAGGAGATTGTCGGCTTCTTCCTCGTCGACGTAGAGGTCGCTATTCCGGGTCACGCGAAAAGCATGCACGCCATCGAGGGTAAGGCCGGGGAAAAGATCGGCCACGTGCTGTTTGATGAGCGAGGCGAGGTAAATGTAGTTCCAGCTCTCGTCGCCTTTTTCGCCGCGCAGCATGTGGATCAGGCGCGAGACGGCGCGCGGCACCTGCACGATCGCATGCATCGGTTCGCCGGCTTTTTTCGCGCGCGCCCGCACCAGCAGGTTGTGGCTCTTGTTCAGGAGCTGCGGAAAAGGATGACTCGCGTCGACCGCCAGCGGAGTGAGCATCGGGAAAACTTCCTGCTGAAAATAACGGCGCGCCCAGGCGGCGCGTTTCGCGCTCAGCTCCGCCATGTGATGGATAAAGATCTGATTCTCCCGCAGGAGGGGCTCGATCTCCTTGTTCCAAAGGGCGTATTGCTTCGCCACCATCTCGTGCGCGACGCGCTCGATCGCCTCAAAGGTCGCGGTCGGGCTCATCCCGTCCGGGCCCACGTCGCTCGTCTCGCTCGCGATCTGTTGTTTGATCCCGGCCACTCGGATTTCGAAAAACTCGTCAAGATTTGAGCTCACGATCCCGAGAAACTTGACCCGTTCGAGGAGCGGCTGGGCCGGGTCTTGCGCCTCCTCGAGCACGCGCCGATTGAATTCCAGCCAGCTCAGTTCACGGTTGATGAAGTTCTTCGGAGCGGAGAAATCGGGCTTCGCCAGCGGTTCGTTAGGCGAGGGCATCTGCACGACATTGTCCGGCGGCGCGGAATGGGAAGAGCTGGCGCGATTCGGCATGGCAGGTATAACGGCGCGCGATCGTTCGGCGGCGGAGGACAACAAAACCTCACCCACCCGCGCGCGCAAATTGCGGGTGTGAAGCCGCAGCCGTTTCGGCCGGCCTCTTCTGCATCCAAGGCCGGTGATGGAGGCGAATCCTTTTTGCGGCCGACACGGCTGCCACTACACTCGGCCTCATGGCGCGCACCCGCAGGAAAAGGAAAATCGGCATTCTGGAGATGGAAATCTTCGAGTGGGTCGCCCTCCTGCTCGCCTTCCTCGGGATCGTGGCGGTCTTCTGCATCTTTTTCATTCGCCGGCACGTCATCGAATACCACGTCGAGCACACCTATGGAGTGTCCGCGCCGGAGTTCTTCGGCTCCGCCCTTGCGCTTGATGATCCGGTTCCACTCACCGGCAACAAGCTTGAACTCCTGCAGAATGGCGACGCTTATTTCCCGGCCATGCTCAGCGCCATTCACGGCGCGATAAAAACGGTCAACTTCCAGGCTTACATCGTTCATTCCGACCCGACCGGCCGGCAGTTTCGCGACGCTCTGATCGAACGCGCCCGCGCCGGGGTGGAAGTGCGCGTCCTGCTCGACGGAGTCGGATCCGGCTGGAGCCTGGATAATTCCGACGTCAAAATGATGAAGGAAGCGGGCTGCAAATTTGCCTACTACCATCCGCTTCTTTCCTGGCGAATTGATCGCACCAATCGCCGCTCGCATCGCCGCATTCTCGTCGTCGACGGCAAAGTCGGTTTCACCGGGGGCGTCGGTTTTGCCGATCAATGGTCGGGCCACGCCCAGGATAAAAAGCATTGGCACGACGTGCAGGTGCGGGTGGAGGGGCCGCTCGTCAGCGCTCTGCAAAACGCGTTCGAGGAACATTGGATCAAGACCTTCGGCGAGACGCTCAGTGGCGCCGATCAATTTCCCGCGCTCGCCCCCGCGGGCGAGATAAAGGGGCAACTGATCGCCTCGCATTCCTTCTCCATGGCGCCGGTGCCGCTGACCCAGGCGATTGCCTTTGCCGCCGCGGAAAAGCGGATCTGGATTACCAACGCCTACTGCACCCCGAGTGACGACCAGGTGGAGCTGCTCGTGAAAGCGGTGCAACGCCACGTCGACGTCCGCCTCATCGTGCCCGGCCAGCATAACGATCAGCCCCTGACAAAAAGCGCCGGGCGCGCCGCCTACGGCAGGATGCTGGAGGGCGGAGTAAAAATTTTCGAGTATCAGCCGACCATGATTCATACCAAGGCGATGGTGATCGACGGGCTGTTCTCGCTCGTCGGCTCTTCGAATCTCGATCCGCGTTCCTCGCAGATAAACGAAGAGCTGGACCTGGCGATTTACGATCGGGGATTCGGGCAAACGATGGAGACGATGTTCGCGAGCGATCTCAAGCAGTCGACCGAGTACACCTACGAGCAATTCAAGCAGCGTTCGCTCTGGAAGCGGACGACGGAGTGGCTCATGCTGCCTTTCCGCTCGCAGTTGTAGGGCGCGCGAATGCGGCAGCTCCGCCCTGGGTAGCGCACGCGTCTCACGTGCTGGCGGCGGTGGCGTCTCGCCAGCGCGAACTTTCCGTTCCGCGTCCTGGCAGAAAAAGTTCGTTGCGGTGAAACACCGCAACCAGCACGCGAGACGCGTGCGCTACCCGAGCAATTCGCCGCCACTGTAAGCGTCCATTACTTCCAGCTTCTGCGAGAGCGCGACCAGGTCGGCGTCCATCCCTTCAGCGAGAACTCCTTTGTTCTTCCATCCCATCGCCCGGGCCGGCGTTTCGGTCGCCATCCGGACCGCTTCGTGCACCGGCACGCCGACCGACCGGGTCATTTGCCTAACGAGATCGATCATGCGCGCGGCGCTTCCCGCCAGGGCCGAGCCGTCCGCTATCCAGCCCGCCCCGTCGCGCACCAGGCAGTCTGCGCCACCGAGAGTAAAGCGGCTATCGTTAGGCAAACCGGCTCCCGCTGTCGCGTCGCTCACCAGACAAATTCCGGCCGCCCCTTTCGCCCGGTAAAGCATCCGCATCAGCGTCGTGCCGACATGATGACCGTCGGCGATCAGCTCGCAAAAAATCTCTGGTTCGCTGAGCGCAAACTCGAGCAAACCGGCCACCCTTTCGCCTTCTCGGCGGCGGATCGACGACATGCAGTTAAAAGTATGCGTGACCTGCCGCATCCCACGCTCAAAGCCGGCCCGCGCCTCTTCCTCCCAGGCGTTGCTGTGCCCGCCGCTGCTTGCGATCCCGGCTTTCGTTAGGCCAGAAATCAACTCGGGCGCGCCCGGCACCTCCGGCGCGAGGGTGACCCGTTTGATCGCGCCAGAATATTCGAGCAGCGGCGCCACCAATTCCGGCCGCGGCTCGACAATGAATTCAGGCCGCTGCGCGCCGTGTTTCTCACGAGAAATGAAGGGGCCTTCGACATGCGCCCCGCGCAGCTGCGGAATCTTCCCGCCCTCGCTTTCAATCGCGCGCAGCACCCGCACAACCTCGTCGATCGGCGCGGTGACAGTCGTGAGAAGGAGCGAGGTCGTTCCGCCACCGGCGTGATAATCGCAAATGGCGCGAAACGCTTCCCCTGCCCCCTCCATCGTGTCGCGCCCCACCGCGCCATGGACGTGCAGATCGATGAAACCGGGGGCAAGAAAATGGCCCGCCAAATCGACAACTTCCTCCCCGTCGGCTGGTGTGAGCGCGCCGATCTCGCAGATCCGGCCGTCCCTCGTCCGGAGCGCAAGTCCGTCCGCCACCCGATCGGGAAAAATCAGCCGTCCGTTAGTGAAGATCACGCCGCCCGCCATGGTAGTGGTGCATTTCCAAGGTTGATCTCGGAGGCCGGGTTTTCAACCCGACTCAGACGGCTTTCAAAGCCGTCCCCCGTATGGTGGAGGCCGGGTTGCAACCCGGCGCAGACCATAAGGTGCGATCAGCCCTCAAAATGTAGCACTAGCCCGCCATCATTGCGTTTACCGGAGCGGCAGTCCATCATCCTCCTGATGGTTTCCGAGTTCGACGTTGCGATCGTGGGTGGCGCATTTTCCGGCGCCGCCACCGCTCTGCTACTGAAGCGGCGCCGGCCCGAGACGCGCATCCTGATCCTCGAGAAAGCGTCCGAGTTCGATCGTAAAGTGGGCGAATCGACGACCGAAGTGAGCAGTTGTTTTCTGACCAAAGTCCTCGGCCTGACGAGTTATTTGGGCCATGAGCAACTGGTCAAACAGGGGCTCCGCCTCTGGTTCGCCAACCGGCCCGACCAGCCGTTCGATGACTGCGTGGAGGTCGGCGCCCGCTACCAGGCCCGGCTCCCCACTTTCCAGGTCGATCGCGCGAAGCTCGATGCGCACCTCCTCGAACTAGCGCGGGCCGCGGGCTGCGAAGTCTGGAAGCCGGCCAAGGTGACTCGCTGCGAACTGGCCGGCACAAGTGGCCAGTCGTTAGGCGTAAAAGTTGAGGGCGAAGAACGCGAAGTGCATTGTCGCTGGGTGGTCGACGCCAGCGGGCGGGCCGCTTTTCTCGCGCGCAAGCTCGGCCATTTCCGCCAGAACACCGCTCATCCGATCAACGCGGTCTGGGCCCGCTTCACCGGAGTAAGAGACTGGGACAGCTACGAGTGGCGGGAAAAATTTCCCGATTACGCCGCGGCCTCCCGCACCGGGCGGGCCTGGGCGACGAACCATCTCATGGGCCAGGGCTGGTGGTGCTGGATCATCCCGCTCAAGGGCGGCGATTTCAGCGCCGGGCTGGTTTACGACAGCCGCCTTTTCAAGCTCCCGGAAGGCGCCAGCCTCGGTGAGCGGCTGCGCGAACACATTCTGAATCATCCGGTCGGCCGCGAGATTTTTCGCGACGCGAAAGTGGTCGAGCACGATGCGCGCGCCTATTCCGCCCTCCCTTATTACAGCGCGCAGGTCTGCGGCGAGGGTTGGGCGATCGCGGGCGATGCCGCCAGTTTCATCGATCCGCTCTACAGCCCCGGGCTCGACCTCTGCGCCTACACCACTTCGGTGGTGAGCGATCTGCTCGTGCGATCGTTAGGCGGAGAGGACACGACGGAACGCCAGCGCTATTACAACGAGCAATTCGTCACCACCTATCGCTACTGGTTCGAGACTCTTTACCAGGACAAATATTTCTACATGGGCGAAGCCGACCTCATGTCGGCCGCGCTCCTCCTCGATGTCGGAACTTATTTCATCGGGCTCGTCAGGCCGGTCTATGGAAATCCGGAGCGGGCTTTTCTCGAGTTGCCTTTTGAAGGCACGCCGGGCCGTCTCTTCGCCGGAATGATGAAGTTTTATAATCGGCGCCTGAGTGCGCTCGCGAAAAACCGGATCGCCCACGGCGTGACCGGCACACAAAACGCCGGCTGGCGTGAACTCTACGATGGATTCGTGCCCGATTTTCGGGTCCAGAAATTGATCCGCAAAGGCCTCTTTCGCTGGTGGAGAGCGGAGTTGCTCAACCTGCGTTTCCTCTTCGCCAGCCCGAAACCGGCGGTCGCAGCGCCCACCGGCGCGGCGGTGGAGGCGGGGTAGCGCAACCTTCCAGCTTGCATCGTGACCCTGGCAAGCTGGAAGCTCGCGCTACCTTATGACCGATTCGCGCCGCTGGTTCCATCGTTTCGCGGTTCGCGGCGTGTTCTGGCGGCAATACCTTGATTTTGGCCTAACGAACGTCCCGTTCTATCTCCGGCCGGTCATGATCTTCTTTTGGACGATCTTCTTTTTCTTCCTCGCCGCCCCGGAGCGCCGGGCGATTCTGAGCAATCTGCGGGTCGTTTTGCCAGGTTCGAACCCACTTCTTAATCTCGGCCGCGCCTGGCTCACGCTCTATAATTTTGCCTGGACGATCGCCGACGCGGCCGATCACAAGCTGGCCAAAACGGAGTTCGCCTACGAATTGGAGGGCGCCGAATTCCTCGAGCAACTGGCGGCCGCCAAAGGTGCGATTCTGCTCACCGCGCACATGGGAAATTACGACCTCGGCGCGGCCGTTTTCGCCGAACGCTTCCAGCGCGACATCCGGATGGTGCGCGCGCCGGAAGCAGACGCGGAGACCGCCCAGCATCTCGACGAATCGCTCGAACGGGCCGGGGCAGGCGCGGTCAAGGTCGCCTACAACACCGCGAGCATGGCGCTGCCTTTCGAGCTCCTGAACGCGATCCGGGCCGGCGAAATCGTTTCCATCCAGGGCGATCGCGCGGTGGCACATATCTCGCAACGCCCGGCGCGGCTTTTTGGGGAGGAAGTGATGCTCCCAGATGGGCCCTTCATGCTCGCCTTTGTCGCGCAGGCGCCGATTTATCCGCTCTTCATCATCCGGACCAATTTCCATCGCTACCGGATCATCGCGCGTCCGCCGATTTATTGCCGGCGCGCCGAGCGCGGACGCGAGGCTGTGATCGAGGAAGCGTTGCGCGATTGGGGTCGCACCCTGGAAAAGGTCATCGCGGCCAACTGGTCGCAATGGTTTTCGTTAGTCCCGATTTTTCCCGCGCGATGAAAGACACCAAGGGTAGCGAACGGGGCTATGCCTTTGCCCTGCCGCGCCTCATCGTCCGGCTGACGGGTCGCACGGCCCGGCGGGCCGAACTTAGCCGGTGGGAAGCCTATGGCACAGGGATTCTTGTTTTCGGAGTCAGCTGCGTTTTTGCGGCCCGACTGCTTCTCCCTCTCGTTAGGTTAGGTCCGCTGCAACTGCTGGCTCTTCTCCTCTTGCCCTTTGGGATCTGGGTGGCTTTCCTGATTCTCTACTTCATTAACGCTCAGCTAGCGGCTGTTCTCCGTCGCCTTGGCCTTTACGCCGCGGTCACGAACAACCCGTTGCAACACGCCGTCATCATGTCGTTGACCACGTTGATCGCGCTCGCCTTCCTGCGCGACGAATGCGACTGGGTGAAATTGTTAGGCGCTTTCTGGCTCGCGCTTCTGATTCTCAATCTAACCTCGATCCTGGTCGAGAAGCTGCGCCATGAACCCTGATCTGAGCCGGCGATTGATTCTCGGTTTCGCCCTCTTCGCGGCGGTCTTCTTTTTCACCCTGGTCGCCTTTCATCCCCTGCTCGCGCTGGGGGTTCTTTTTCTCTCCCACCTGCTGATTCTCTTTCCGACCCTGGTCGCGAATTGCCAGTGGTGGGGGCCGGTCGTGACTCATTTCGAGACGGACGAACGCGAAGTCTGGCTCACGATCGATGACGGTCCTGACCCGGTCCACACCCCGCGTTTTCTCGAGATCCTGCAGCGCTTCGAAGCCAAGGCGACCTTCTTTGTCATCGGGCAACGCGCGGCCAAATTCCCTCAGGAACTGGAGGCGATTCGGGAGGCCGGTCACGAAATCGCCAATCACACCGCCACTCATCCGAGTGCGACGTTCTGGTGTCTGCCGCCGGGCCGGGTCGCGTCCGAGATCGATCGCGGCGCGCGCCCGACACCCTACTTTCGTTCGCCTGCCGGGCTGAAGAATTTTTTCGTTCACCCCGCGCTCGCGCGACGCGGCCTGCGCCTGATCGGCTGGACGGTGCGCGGCCTCGACACGGTGAGCCAGAACGCGGACGCCGTCGCCGCCCGCGTCCTGCGCGGCGCAAAACCGGGCGCCATTCTGCTCCTGCACGAGGGACATCGCACCGCGAGCGATCCGGATTTCCATCCGCGCTGTCTGGAGCGGACGCTCGCCGCCCTAACGAGAGCAAATTACCGCTGCGTTTTGCCGGGAGCCGGAGCGCTGAAATGCCGGTAACCGAGCGAGGCAGATCTCAGACCGGTGAGAGTCAAGCGGCGGTCGAGCGATCGAGCGTGCGGAAGGTTGGTCGGAGCACAGGCATCTTGCGCATCTTGCCGGTGGGGAAAACAGGCGTCTCGCCTGTTTCGGGTGTTGCTGCAGGCGGGACGCCCGCCGTCCCCACAGGCAAGATGCCTGCGCTCCGGCCTTCATCGCGGGACATTGTCCCTAACGAATTGTGACGTGGACGCCCGGTAGCACCTTTTTCCCGAGGTCGAGCGCGTTCCAATTGGAGAGCCGGATGCAGCCGTGGCTGGTCGTGCGGCCGATCGTCTCCGGCGCTTCCGTGCCGTGGATGCCGCTGCCTTTGTGATTTAGTTCCATCCAGATAATCCCGACGGGATTGTTAGGCCCGGACGGCAGCTGATAGAAATCGTTGCTCCGCTCGCTCCCGTGCAGAATCGCTTCATCCCAGCGGAAGGTCGGCATCCAGGAAAAGCCTTTAACGAACCATTCGCCAATCGGGGCGGGCAGCGATTTCGAGCCGGGCGTGATGGGGTAGCTGCCGACCAGTTCTCCGCCCTGCTTCACCTCCATGATCTTCTCTTTCACGTCGACGACGAGAGAGAAGCGCTCGTTCTCCGGCTTCTGGTCCTCCGTTTTGAGATTGTTGTTTTTCTCCGCCTCCCCGGTTTGCTTTTTCAGGTCGATCGCCGCCTGCACGTCGAAGGGCGTGGCGACGTTAGGCACCTGCACCGTGTCGCCCGGTTTCGCGTTCTCCCAATCGAAATTCGGATTGATCTCCTTCAGGAAATCGCGCCGGGTATGAAATTTCTCGCCGACTAATTCGAGGGAACTCTCATAGGGCAAACTTTCCGCCTTGGCTTGCTCGGCGTGGCTTTCTGGGACGGTGCCGAGAAATTTTTTGTCTTCCTCGGTCAGGGTGTAGCTGGTCAAGAGCGGCTTATCTTGATCGAAAGGAAGATCAAATTTCGGCGGCGCTTTCTCACCAAAGTTCGCGTCTCCGTTGCCCTCGGCTTCGACATAACGAGTAAGCGCCTTGCGCATGAACTCGCCCCACTTTCCATCGATCGCCCCGGGCTTAAAGGCGGAGCCGTCGAGGAAAAGCTGGGCACGCAGGACCTCGTCGTTAGGCTGGGGCGCGGCGACAAGCGACCCCGCAAGAGCGAGAACGAGGTAGACGCTTCCCTGCGGGAAGCGCGGGAGGAGGCGTTGCAGGCCGAACGGCGCTCGTGCAATCATGCTGGTCGATACCTGCGCGGCGAGCTGTGCGAGCGATGGTCGTGTGATCATGAACGGGGATCGCGCCCCAGGGCAGGGACGGTTCTTTTTCACGCCCGGAATCGCAGTGAGATCTAGCCCGCCGCCTTCGGCTTTTTCCCACCCGTCTTCTTTTGCAGCGCCTTTAGCTGCTCCTGGGCGTCTTTGTCGTCCGGCTTCAGTTTTAGAATGGTCTGGAGATCGGCGATCGCTTTGTCGTTTTCTTTCATCGTCCGGTAAACGTAGACCCGGCGGCGATAGGCTTCGACATCCTTGGGATTGGCCTCGATGACTTTGTCGAAATCTTCCAGCGCCTTGTCGTATTGCTTCAAATTGCGATAGGCAAAAGCGCGTCGAGTGCGTCCTTCAATGTCCACTTCCGCGATCGTGTTGATGGCCACGTCGTAATCCGCGATCGCCATCTTCCATTCGCCCTGCTGCAGGTAGATGTAGGCGCGCAGCCGGAGGGCCGCGCGATTGCGCGGTTCGGCTTCGAGTACCTGGCTGAGCTCCGCCACTGCGTCCTTCGGCTTCTTTTGGCGCAGCAACATCCGGGCGCGGTCCATTCGCGACTTGGCGGTTTCGGGACTGAGCTCGATTGCTTTGGCGAAGTCGGCCTTGGCTTTTTCCGGCTGGTCCATCAGCCGGTAGGTGATGGCGCGGTTGCGGTAATTTTTCGGATCTTTCGGCTGTAGTTTGATCGCCTTGTTAAACTCTTCGATCGCTTTGTCGTATTCCTTTTTCTGGGCGTACTTGACTCCGCGGTTGGTGTGTCCGCCCGGATCGCCGGCCACTCTGGCAGCGGGTAATGAGACGGGGACAAGGAAAATACCGGCGAGCAGGCCGACGAGGATCGAGCGGAAAAGATTGAATCGTTTCATAGACGGAAGAATCTGTTGCTGTGGTTTGAGCGGCAAACGTACTACTTTCTGAATCTTTCGCGCGGAAAGTTTCGCGCTTGGGTTGATTTGACCGGAAGACACGGCGGCATCTCCGGAGGACGGCAAAGAAAGACCGCAACCGCGCGCGGTCTGATAAGCGAAGGATGAAGTAAGTGAGAAAATCCGTGCCGCGCCGAAGACAGGTCCCTCGCCATGAGTGAAAGGACGGGACCGACGGTCGTTCAATCACTCCGTGAATACGCGCGCGGCATTGCGGGCGGTCTCATGTTTAGTCTGCCCCTCCTCTACACGATGGAGGTCTGGTGGACCGGTTTTATCGCCGGTCCGATCCGGCTCCTGATTTATCTGGCGACGACTTTTATTCTTCTCCTTGGCTACAACAGCTACGCCGGGATGCACGAGGATTCTTCCTGGGCGGAAGTGATGATCGACTCGGTCGAGGAAATGGGGATCGGTCTCCTGGTCTCGGGCATTCTTCTTTTCCTCCTTGGGCGCATTTCGCCGGAGATGCAGCTCGGCGAAGTGATCGGCAAGATCGTGATCGAAGCGATGACAGTGGCGATCGGAATCTCGGTCGGCACTTCGCAGCTCGGGATTCAGGGCGAGGAGAAAAATGCAGCGCCGGGCGAAGGCAGCCGCTCACTCCAGGAGGACCTGCGCTTTGGTGGCCAGCTCGTCATCGCCGGCTGCGGCGCGATGCTCTTCGGGGCCAATGTCGCGCCGACCGAGGAAGTGGTCGTGATCGCGACCGAAATCTCCGCCGCACAGCTCCTCGCGCTGATGTTGCTCTCGCTCCTTTTCACCGCGCTGATTCTTTATTACATCGAATTCGCCGGTTCGGAACGATTCGTCAGGCGGAATGGAATCACTTCTGTCGTGATCGGGACCGTCGCCAGCTACGCCGTCGCGCTGCTCACGGCCGCGGCGGTGCTTTGGTTTTTTGGGCGGTTTGACCAGGTCGGAATTTTCATTGCGGTGGCGCAGACTGTCGTCCTCGGGGTCGCCACCACTCTCGGCGCGTCGGCCGGTCGCCTCCTCGTGCAATGAAACGGCCGAAAAAAAACTGGCTGGAGTGGACGATCTTCGCCATCTCCCTCGTCCTCGTCCTCGTCACCGCGGGCGTCCTGGTGCAGCAGCAGTTTTCATTGGAGGATAAGCCGCCCGATCCGCAGATCGAGCTGGGCACGCCCGAGGCGCATGACGGTTATTTCGCAGTCCCGGTAAAGGTGACCAACCGCGGCGATTCGACCGCGGCGAGCGTGCAGGTCGAAGTCGCCCTCCGGACGGTGGAGGGCGAGAGCGAAACCGGCCAGTTCGACCTGCCTTATCTACCGCGGCGCTCGACTCGCGAAGGCTGGGTCACCTTTCAGCACGACCCGGCGAAAGGAAAAATGGAGCCGCGCATCCTCGGCTACGAAAAGCCGTGAGCCCGCGCCGCGGAATTTTGCGTTGCCTTTCCCATTGGTTGCCGCTCTGCTCTGCCAGAACCAAAGGGGAGTAAATGTCGCAAATCGATCTCAGAAATCCGCCTAACGAAATGCCGGACATGGTGGGAGCGAAGCCCTCCAACCCGCTGGCGGCGAATTTCAAGCCCTACATCCCGGCCAGCGCGCAGATGCGCGAGCTGACGATCGTCCCGCTCATCGTCGGGACGCTGCTTGGCATCATCTTTGGCGCGTCGTCGCTCTATCTTGTCCTCAAGGTTGGACTCACAGTCAGCGCTTCGATTCCGGTCGCGGTCATTTCCATCACGCTCTTCCGCCTTTTCTCCAAGTTCGGGATGCGCGACGCCACCATCCTGGAGAATAATATCGTGCAAACGGCCGGCTCGGCCGGCGAATCGATCGCCTTCGGCCTGGGCGTGACCATGCCCGCGATCATGATCCTCGGGTTCGATCTCGAGATCACCCGGGTCATGCTCGTGGCGGTCCTCGGCGGTTTGTTAGGCATTCTCATGATGATCCCGCTCCGGCGCGCGCTCATCGTCGAGCAGCACGGTCTCCTCAAGTATCCCGAGGGCACGGCCTGCGCCGAAGTGCTGAAGGCGGCCGCTTCGCGGGAAGGCTTGGCCGAGACCGGGAAGGTGGAGGACGAAGCGGCCAGCGGCGGGCGCACGATCTTCACCGGTTTCGGGATTGGCTTTCTCTACCAGGCGGCCATGGGCGGGTTCAAGCTCTGGAAGGATTCGCCGGAGAAAGTTTTTGGGACCCCGTTCAAGGCCGGCTCGATCTCGGCCACGATCGAACCGGCATTGTTAGGTGTGGGTTACATCATCGGCCCGCGGATCGCTTCCATCATGTGCGCCGGCGGCGTCCTCGCCTACCTCGTGCTCATCCCGGCGATCAAGTTTTTCGGGGAAAGCGCGAGCGCGATTCTCGCGCCCGGGACGATGCCGATCAGCCAGATGAGCCCGGACGATATCCGTGGCGCCTACGTTCTTTACATCGGCGCCGGGGCGGTGGCGGCGGGCGGCATCATCAGTCTCTTTCGTTCGTTGCCGACGATCTGGCATGGTTTGAAGGGCGGTCTCGCCGATTTGAAAGGCCGCAAGGAACGCGTTAGCGCAGCGCCGCGGACGGACCAGGATCTTTCGATGAAGGTCGTGATCGGCGGCTGCATCGCCTTGCTCGTCGTAATCATGATCGTGCCGCAGCTTCATCTGCAATGGAACCTGCTCGGCGCGCTGCTCATTGTTGCCTTCGGGTTTCTCTTCGTCACGGTCTCCTCGCGCTTGACGGGTGAGATCGGTTCTTCCTCCAATCCCATCTCCGGCATGACGGTGGCGACTCTGCTTCTGACCTGTCTGGTATTTCTCCTCGTCGGCTGGACCGGGCCAAAATATTTTGTCACCGCGCTTTCGATCGGCGGTATCGTTTGCATCGCGTCTTCAAACGGCGGGACCACTTCGCAGGATTTGAAGACCGGCTTCCTCGTCGGCGCGACTCCGCGCCTGCAGCAGATCGCCATCCTCGTCGGCGCCCTCGCCTCCGCCCTCGCGCTCGGTCCCATTCTCCTCGTTCTGAACGATGCTTCGACCGTTTACGTGCCCGCCACCTCTTTTCAAAAGGTCGTGACCGGCGCGACTCCGCCGCGGGTGCAAGCGGCAAACCTGCCCGCGTTTGCCGACACGTTGAAGCCGGATACGACGGGCAAATAT
>JACCZO010000181.1 GCA_013695925.1 Chthoniobacterales bacterium | reverse complement strand
CCCGGAATCCGCGCGCGTCGCAATGCGGATCCTCCAAATCGTAATCCCACTTCATGTGGGCGCCATGCTCGGTGTAGCCCCGCACCAGCTCGATCGATTCCGCGACCACATCGACCGATTCCGCCCCATCGATCGTGATCCCGTACTCCGTTTCCAACCCAAAGACGCGCCTCATCGCCGCATAACATACACACGCCGCGCCCGCGAATCTCGCGCGGCCCGAGCGGCGCCGCGCCTAACAAATCCGCGGCAACTGCTCACCCGAGAGCATATCGACCACCCGCCTGCCGCCCACCCGGGTTTTCATCGTGACAAAGCCGGGATGATCGCTCACCACTTCCCCGATCACGGCGGCTTCTTTGCCTAACGGATGCTGACGCATCGCCGCCAGGACCGCGTCCGCCGCCGCCGGAGGGACGACCGCGATCAGCTTGCCTTCGTTGGCGACATACAGGGGATCGAGCCCGAGAATCTCGCAGGCGCCCTTCACTTCCTCACTGATCGGGACGGCCGCTTCCTGGAGGAGAACGCCGACGTTAGCCGATTGCGCAATCTCCGTCATCACGCTGGTCACGCCGCCGCGTGTTGGATCGCGCAGGACGTGGACGTCGCTGCAGACTTCCAGAATTGCCTGGACCAGGCCGTGGAGCGCGGCGGTGTCGCTGGCGATCTCGGTTTCAAATTCCAACCCTTCGCGGACCGACATGATGGCGATGCCGTGGACCGCGATCTGACCACTGACGATGATCTTATCGCCAGCCTGCGCGCGCCTTGGCTGGATATCAACGCCCGCCGGGACGACGCCGATGCCCGCGGTGTTGATAAAAATCTTATCGGCCTTGCCGCGATCGACGACCTTGGTATCGCCGGTGACGAGTTGCACCCCGGCCTCGTCCGCCGCGGCCCGCATCGATTGCACGATCCGCCAAAAATCGTCCATCGGCAGCCCTTCCTCGAGAATAAAACCGACCGAAAGGTAAAGTGGCCGCGCGCCGCACATGGCGAGGTCGTTGACCGTGCCATGCACTGCCATTTTGCCGATGTCGCCGCCGGGGAAAAAGATCGGGCTGACCACATAGGAATCGGTGCTGAAGGCGAGGCGTTCCTTGCCTAACGAAAAAATGGCGCCGTCATGCATCGGCGTCAGCAGCTCATTGGCAAATTGCGGCACAATCATCTGGGAAATCAGACGGTGACTAAGTTTCCCGCCACTGCCGTGGGCGAGAACGATCTCTTTGTAATCCGTGATCGGGATCGGGCAGCTCGCCGCAAGCAAATTTCCATCCGCGGCAGGCTGATCGGAAGGGTTGGAGATCAAGGATTCGTTAGGTGACATCCTCTGCCCCTAACGCGATGTGCACCAAATCCCAAATGATATGCACTGCCGTCGCATGCGCTTCCTGGATCCGGTGAATGCTAAAGGAAGGCACGATGTAACAGTAATCCGCCACCTCGGGAAAACGGCCGCCGTCTTTGCCCGAGAAAGCGATGCTAAGCATTTTCTTGGCGCGCGCTTCCTCGAGCGCGTAAATCAGGTTGGGCGATTTGCCGCTGCTGCTGAAAACCATCGCGACGTCGTTCGCCGTCGCCTGCAGGCGGAGTTGGTTGACGTAGACCCGGGTGAAATCGAGGTCGTTGCTGATCGCCGTCATGGTCGCGATATCGGTCATGAGCGCGACCGCCGGGAACGCCAGGCGTTTCTCGATAATCGGATGGTTAAACTCGACCGCGATGTGAAGCGCATCGCAGAGGCTGCCGCCATTCCCCATGACGAAAAGCCGGCCGCCCTTCTGGAATCGTTCGGCCAACGCGCGCGACATCTGGTCGAGGGATTCGGCGTAGGTGGCGAAGAACTTCTCCTTCGTCTCCATGCTCTCCGCGCATTTGCGCAGGACTTTTTCGCGGAACGACTCCGTCATCCGGTCGGTCGCCGTCTCGAGCGAGGCACTCATGATTAACTCGCCTTGGCCAACGCGGTTTCGCCATCAGGCGAAGCCGCCGGCTTTTGCAGATGACGCCCATAGGCGTAATAAGCGGCGCAGGCGCCCTCCGCCGAGACCATGGTTGCGCCTAACGGATGCTCCGGATTACAAAGGGTGCCAAAAGCCGGGCAGTCATGCGGCTTTTTCACCCCACGCAGGACGAGGCCGCTGATGCATATCTCCGGCTCCTTGGTGTCGATCTCGCGGACGTCGAAGATCCGCTCGGCATCGTGGTCGCGCATTTCGTAGCGCAGTTTGTAGCCGCTCTTTGGAATGGAGCCGACCCCGCGCCATTTCCGGTCGCCCACTTCGAAGACTTTGTTCACCAAATCCTGCGCCGTCCGGTTGCCGTCGCGACTAACAACGCGCGGATACTGATTTTCCACTTCCGCCTTGCCTGCTTCGAGCTGCCGGATGATCATCAAAGTGCCTTCCAAAATGTCAATCGGCTCGAAGCCGGTGATGACAATCGGCACTTTGTAGCGCGCCGCGATCGGCTCGTATTCGCGGTAACCCATCACGGTGCAGACGTGTCCGGGTCCGAGAAAACCCTGCACGCGATTGAGGGGCGATTGCAGAATGGAAGCGATCGCCGGCGGGACCAGGACATGGGAAACAAGGACCGAATAGTTCTTTAATCCTTGCTGATGAGCCTGCCAGACCGACATCGCGTTGGCCGGGGCGGTGGTTTCAAAGCCGATCGCGAAGAAAACCACCTTTTTGTGCCGATTAGCCCGGGCGATTTTCAGACAATCAATCGGTGAATAAACCACGCGGACATCGGCTCCGCGCGACTTCAAGATCAGGAGATCATCCTTCGAGCCCGGGACGCGCAACATGTCGCCGAAAGAGCAGAAGATCACATCGGGCCGGCGCGCGATCGCCAGCGCCTTGTCGATCATCTCGAGCGAGGTGACACAGACCGGACAGCCAGGTCCGTGGACCAGTTCCACTTCCTTCGGCAGAAGCCGGTCGATTCCATACTTCACGATCGAATGCGTCTGGCCGCCGCAGACTTCCATCAGGACCCATGGCCTGGTTACGATCCGCTTGATCTCGTCGACAATTTTTCCGGCGAGCGCTTCGTCGCGATATTCGTCGAGGTATTTCATGCCGCTCGGGAAACGGAATCAGGCGGCGCCTCGTGAGATAAATTCTCTCCGGCCTCGGGCACATCGGGGGTGTCCAGTTCGCCGAGTTGCTGCATCTGTTCGAGCGCCTTGTAGGTGCGGGCCGCTTCCGCTTCATCCACTTTACTCAGGGCGAAACCGACGTGGACCAGGACGTAATCGCCCATCCCGACTTCGGGCGTGTACTCGAGACAGACCTGTTTCACAATTCCGCCGAAGTTGGCTTTGCCCATGCGCACGCCGTTGGTGTCGGTGGTGATTTCAGTGAGTTTCCCAGGAATTGCCAGACACATTGTTTTTCTCCCTTTCACTTTGCGGGCCGACCCTGCTGATCGCGACCCCCTCGCAGATTAAAACTGTATCACCTTGGGC
>JACCZO010000175.1 GCA_013695925.1 Chthoniobacterales bacterium | reverse complement strand
TGAGTGTCCACCGCCTTCGCGCTCCACGCTCGACTTTCCGTTGATTCAGCGTTTCGTGCTGCTGCACCCAAACGAGGAGGTTTTCATGTGTCGAAACATCAAACGGCTGCACAATTTCCAGCCGCCGGCGACGAACGAGGAGATACACGCTTCTGCGCTGCAATACGTCCGCAAACTCAGCGGCTTTGCCCAGCCTTCGCAGGCAAATGAGGCGCCCTTCGCCCGCGCGGTGGAGGATGTAACGCGCGCTTCGCGCCAATTACTCGAAGCCCTGGTCACGACCGCGCCGCCGCGGAACCGCAACGTGGAAGCGGCCCGGGCGAAGGCGAAATTTCGCGAGCGGCAAAACAGCGGGCGGCAAATTCTGGTCAGGAGCCAGCCTTCATGAAAAAGGTCAACCGCAACGAACTCAAAGAGTACCCGTGGACTTCACCGAAGGGAAAGTTTGGCGGAAGCGGGAAGGAGCTTTCCGAAGCGCTCGGCTGGGATCCGAACAGTCCCGAGGCGCGCAACCGGCATCCCTTTGCGGTCGAGATCCTGCGCCTCGCTGCCGGGCAGACTCCTTACCCTTATCACTCCCACGCTGCGCAATGGGAGTTCTATCACGTCATCGCCGGACACGGCCTGGCTCGGGACGACGACGGCCAGACGCGGGTCAAGGCCGGCGATGCCTTTATCTACGGACCGGGTGAAGCTCACCAACTCATTAACAATAGCGAAGAAGACCTGGTTATCTATGTCGTCGCGGACAACCCCCTGGGTGAGTCATGTTACTATCCGGATAGCAATAAATGGCTCGTCCGCTCCCCGGAACGAAAACTCTTGCGCGGCGAAGCGCTCGATTATTTCGACGGCGAAGAATGAGTCAGGTGAAGGACTGGAAATCGAGCGCTCGCCAGGTGCATGCTCACTCAGCCGCGCAATTTCGGTATGAAAAGCGATCCTCTCTGAGACGATGAGCGAAGCCGCCAGCATTCTCGCCGAACAGTTCGACGATATCGAGCAGCAGCATGAAGCGGCAAAACTCGGGATGTGGATTTTCCTCGCCACCGAGGTGCTTTTTTTTGGCGGGCTATTCCTGGCCTACACGGTCTATCGCTATCTCAATCCCGACATTTTTGCCGCAGCCAGCCGACACACGGAGGTGATTCTTGGAGGCGCGAATACCGCCATTCTGCTCTTCAGCAGCACCTCATGGCGCTTGCCGTCCGCGCCGCGCAACTCGGCCGGCGCGCTCACCTGATCTGGCTGCTCCTCGCGACGGCCGCACTGGGAATTGTTTTCATGGGGATCAAGGGCTTCGAGTATCACAAGGATTTCATCGATCATCTCGTTCCGGGCTCGGGTTTTCAATGGCACGAGGCCAACCCGGGCGCGGCCGAGATTTTCTTCTGGCTCTACTTCGCCATGACCGGGTTGCACGCGATTCATGTCACTGGCGGGATCATCGTGATGCTGGTGCTGGCTTTGCTTGCCTGGCGACGGCGATTTGAAGGTGGCAATTACATGCCGGTGGAGATCGCCGGCCTCTATTGGCACTTTGTCGACATCGTCTGGGTCTTTCTTTTCCCGCTCCTCTATCTGGCAGGGCACAGATGAGAATGACGAAACCAGAATGTCGAAATTCGAATCAATGACGAAGTCCAAAATGACGACAGATCGTCCGAAGTTGTTTGGTCATTGCTCATTCCTTCGGCCTTCGTCCTTCGGAATTCGTCATTAGTTAAATGGAAACAGTTCCTCTACCGAAACTTTACTGGAAAAACTGCACGGCACTGATGGGTCTGCTCGCGCTCACCTGGGGGCTGGGTTACGTCAACTTGGGTGTCTTCAATCTGCCGCTTGCCCTTTTATCTCTTTTGCCAAAACCCTCCTCATCGTGCTCTTCTTCATGCACATCAAAGGGAGTAGCCGCCTTTTACATCTCGCTGCTTTCACCGGCCTGCTCTGGCTCTTCCTCATGCTCCTCCTGACCCTGGCCGACTATTACAGTCGCGGCTGGGTCGCGTCGCCGAAATATTAGGCGGCGCGATTTTGAACTAACTCCGAACCGATCCTGT
>JACCZO010000150.1 GCA_013695925.1 Chthoniobacterales bacterium | reverse complement strand
TTCCGGAGAAATCGATCGCGGTCCTGCCCTTTGACAACCTGAGTCGCGATCCCGACAACGGCTACTTTGCGGAAGGCGTGCAGGAATAAATCCTCACGCGCCTGGCCAAAGTGGCCGACCTGAAAGTGATCTCGCGCACGTCGACGCAGCACTTCAAGAGCTCGCCAGATAATTTGCCGCAAATTGCGAAGCAGCTCGGTGTGATGCACGTCCTCGAAGGGAGTGTGCAGAGTCGGTGCGCGTGAACGTGCAGTTGATCAGAGCCGAGAACGACGCGCACATCTGGGCCGACACTTACGATCGGAAGCTGACCGACATCTTCGCAGTGGAAACAGGAGTTCGCGCAACGGATCGCGACCTCGCGCCCGTCAGCGCTGTGTCCCAGGGCCCGCACCCTAACCTCGAACGCTGGCATCCCTAGTCGCACCACATCGTATCGATTATTGACCGGCTGCAAAAATGTATTTATGCCACCTCTATGAAACTGCTTCTCACTTCGATCCTGCTTGTTGTCGCGAGTCTCAATACCGCATCCGGCCAATGCCCGATCGCACCGGAGCGCAAACCGTTCGTGGAGGAAATTGTTGGTAAACTCGTCTTCGATCTGGTCTTTGTCGCCGACAACGTCCACGGCAGCGAGCGCGGTTTTGCGCTGACTCTCTTCGGCGTCGACAGCGGCACGCTGGGGCAGGTGTTGCTGGCCTTCCCCTGCACGGCGCGGACGCTCTACGAACCCACGATCGAGCGCCGCGACGATGGCAGCTACCAACGTTCGCAGCTCTCTTGCGAAGCGGCCGGGGTCGGTGTGATTCGGTTGGACATTACCTCCGACAAGTCCAGTCACATGCTCACCTATCCCGCCACGCGCTACCAAGGCACGGTGTTGTTCGATCCAAATCCAAGGGCGGATTGGCGCACGGTGGAGCACGCTGACGGCAGCTTCTCGATCAACGCCGGGATTGCGCGCCACCTCATCTTCACTCCCACGGCGGGTGAGGCGGTTGATCTCACCCACAGCGCGTCCCTGACCGGCCGTGTCGTCAACGGGACTCCGGTGGCAGCCAATGCCGACGTGATCCTGCCGGCCGTGACCAATAACGCCCGACCGCTCGTTGCCCATGTGCGCGTGGATGAAGCGGGCAATGCCACCGGCACCGTCGAGGTCGACGGCACCAGCATCGCCACCATCACCGGCCCTGGGTTCGAATTGTCCTTTGCCTGGAGCACCGACTGCGCCGCGCTCAGCCGGTGAGATTCAGGGGCAAACCAGCCGGCGCGTCGAAAGATTGCGGAGAGTGTTGACATCGCCTGGCCAACCTGAGAGCAAGGCTTTATGAAACTAGCCCGTCGCACGCTCGCACTCAGCACCCTCGCAATCATCCTCATCATCCTGGTGATTCTCGCCCTTGGTGGCGCCGGGTATGCCGGTGGCGGGTACTACTACGGCCCGGGCGGCCTGCTGCTCCTCATCCTCATCATCCTGCTGGTGATGGGTAAGCTGTAGATCGCGCCGCACCGAAAAGAACAGCCGCCGGGGATCTTCCTCGGCGGCTCTCTTTGCTGGCCGGGCGTATTGCCGGCCCGGCTGCGCACTCAGCATTCTTTGATGGGGCTCGCTCCTCGTTAGGCAGCGATCTTGCACTCGTCGCCGCGATTCGCGCTGCAACATGTCGCACGGCAGCACCGGCTGTCCCGCGGAGAAAACCCTGCTACAGAAAAACCGCGACTTCTCACCACGAATTTCACAGATTTCACGGATCTTCTCTGTCCTCTGTCCTCTGTCCTCTGAGCCGCCTCAGCCCCCTCTTGTCACTCGTCACCCGCCACTCGTCACCCTCGGCTTCCCGCTGCCTCCTCTCCCCAAATAACCCGAAACACGGAACTAATAACCAAAGCGCTTTTCCCAGCGCTTTTCCTTGTCAGCGTTTCAGCTTTCAGCTTTTCTTGTGCGCCCATGCTCCGCTTTTTGTTTTGTTGGTTTAAAACACTGACGCCGCAAGACGAAATCACGCGAGGAGACAGGCCGCGGGTTGTGCGCGTTCAACGAAAAGTGTGGAACGCCCTCGCTAACACTTCGCATTGGCCTCACTGCCACTCCGGCGAAACAGCCATTGCCTCGTTAAATGAGAACCTTGTCACGATCGCGAAACTTCTGTGGCAAACCAGATCGCTTACAAACGAAAAGCGGGCATGACCCTACCGATCAATCTTCCTAAGGCATTTCGTATCGCGGCGCACGAGTTCGCGGAGGCCCTGCGCGCGAGCTTTGCCAGCGGAATGTCAGCACAACCGGAGGACCAGCTCAAAGCACCGGTGCAATCACTCCTTAAAACCGTCGTATCGGAGGTGCTTACTAAAACGGAGGCCCGCGTGGATAACGGGCGTCCCGATATCGGCGTAGAGGTTACGAAGGCGCTCTGCGGTTTCGTTGAGTTGAAGGCTCCTGGTCTTGGTGCGCAAACCAAGAAACTCAAAGGTCGCGACCAAGAGCAGTGGGAAAAGTTCAGCGCGCTCCCCAACATTCTCTATACCGACGCCTACGAGTGGGCACTCTACCGCACGGGAGTGCAGGCGGAGCAGGAAGAAAAGCCGATCCTCATTCGTCTCGACGACATAATTGAGAAAGGTGCCGCGGCGCTCGATGACACCAAGCTTGCAGCGCTGCACACTTTGCTGCTCGATTTCCTCTCATGGCAACCCATTGTACCGCACGATCCGCGCAAGCTCGCCGAGATGCTTGCGCCCCTTTGTCGCCTGCTACGTGCGGACGTCTTCGGAGCTGTGGAGCGCGAGGGCAGCGCGTTGTCCCACCTTTGCGCCGACATCCGCCAATATCTTTTCCCGCACACCGATCACAAGGAGTTCGCGGACATCTACGCGCAAACCCTCACATACTCGCTTCTCCTCGCCCGATTGGAGACCGCCGACGGTAAGTTCGATATGGACGCCGAGGAAGCGGCGAAGCGCCTCGATAGTGGTCACGGATTGCTTGCCCAGACACTTCGCATTCTCACGCAACCCGAGGCCCGCGCGGAAATCGAAACCGCCGTAAGCGTGCTGGAGCGAGTGATTGCTGCGGTTGATCCTCAAAAGCTCGCGAAACGCGGAGATCCATGGATTTATTTCTACGAATACTTCCTAGCGGCCTACGACAACAAGATGCGTCTAAGCTACGGCGTTGTCTATACACCGCAGGAAGTCATCGGCTGCCAGGTTGCGCTTGTCTCCGAATTGCTCGCGGACAAATTCGGTAAGCGCCTCACGTTTGCCGACGAAGGGGTCGTATTTCTTGATTCGAGTACTGGTACTGCCGCGTATCCGATTGCGGCAGTCGAGAGCGCATTACTTCGCGTCGAGGAGCGCTTCGGCGAGGGAGCCGTCGCCGAGTATGCCACTCGCTGTGCTGAAAATGTATACGCCTTTGAGATTCTCGTCGGCGCTTACGCCGTCGCCCATTTGCGCCTAACGAAACTGCTCACGGACGCTGGAGCCACGTTGCCCGCCGACGGCCTGCACGTCCTACTTACTGACACACTCGAATCGCCTTACGGCGACCCGCCGCAGCCGCCGCTCTTCGGGAAGAAGCTCACCGACGAGCAGCGCCGCGCTCAGCAGGTGAAGGCGGAAAAGCCCGTCTTTGTCTGCATGGGCAACCCGCCCTACTTCCGCGAGGAGAGCGCCGAGGGCGACGAGAAGACGCGCGGCAAATGGGTGCGCTTCGGCGATGACGCAATGCCGGAAGAACCGCCAATCCTACGCGACTTCGTCGCCCTGGCGCCGCCGGTCCACGTCAAAAACCTCTACAACCTCTACGTCTATTTCTGGCGCTGGACGTTGTGGAAGATGTTTGAAAACGGCTACTCCGAGCGGCGCGGCGTCGTGAGCTTCATCACCGCATCGAGCTACCTGCGCGGACCGGGCTTTGCCGGGATGCGGC
>JACCZO010000141.1 GCA_013695925.1 Chthoniobacterales bacterium | reverse complement strand
GTGCGAGGACATTTGCTCCCATGCTTTCGAATTCTTCTTCGGGCACTTCGACGAGGGTGAGGCCGCGCTCGAGCAGTTCCTCGCGGAAAGGGACGGGCATGAGGGGTGAATAAACGACGGCCAGGTCGCGATCGATCGGGCTGATGATCGACATGAGATGGAAGACGTCGCCCGGGCCCCGGTAATGGGGCAGGGGGACGGTGATGAGTTCGTCGACGCTGTCGCCGAGGAGAGCGCGCAATTGGGAGATGCCGGAGTCGTTAGTCCGATAGCCGCGGCCGACGGCGAGGGTGCGCTGATCGAGCCAGGCGACGTCGCCGCCTTCGAGTTTCCCGGGCGGCTGGATTGTGCCCAGAATCGTTAGGCTGAGCGCGCGGAAAGTGGTTTCCTGCGCGGCGGGCTCGGCGGCGCGGAGCGGCTTGCCCATTCGGCAAAGGATGACGCCGCGATCGCAGATGACGGCGGCGTCGCGCACATAGATGGAGTCCATCCCGGCCCCGCAGGCCGGCGGCAGGGAGGTTATCTCGCAATCGCTTCCGCGGAGCAGGGCGAGGAAGACTTCGTATTGATCGATGGCGCGGGCGAAATCGGGGGCGGCAGTGAAGTTCAACGCCTGCCACTCGGCGGCGATGGCGGCCTGGCTCTGGAAGGCGTCGCGCGCATGCTTGACGACGAGGTGGGTGATGGCGCCGACTTCCGATTGGCTGCTCTGGTCAGGCATTCTGCTTCACTCGAAATAAGGACGGAGCTTTTCGTATTTCTTCGCGCCGATCCCTTTGACGAGGCGGAGGTCGTCGGCGCTTTTGTAAGGGCGGGCGTTGATGATTCTGCGCGCCAGGACATTGCCCACACCCGGAATATTCTGCAGCGCTTCGAGGGTGGCGGTGTTGACGTCGAGCTTCGCACCGGCGGTCGCCTGGGCCGCTTCTGCGGCGGCGCTTTTCGGGCGGAAGAAGGAGTCGAAGGAGTCGGTGCTCGGGCCGGGTTGTTCGCGGGCGCGGACGTTGAGCCGGCCGCTGCCGATACCCCAGCCGCCGATCGATTGCTGTTTCGCCTTGCGCTCAAACTCCTGGAGTTTGCGCCACTCGACCCCGGCCTTGTCCATCTCGGGCGGGTCAGTGGCGGCGCCGTAGACGCGGGCGAGGCCGTTCGCGACTAACGACTCGCCGAGATCGGAACTGTCGGTCTGGACAAAGGCGAAATAGCGCGGCCGATGGCTGCGTCCGCGCGCGTCCTGGAGGCAGGTGCGCACGGTGAAGGGCTTGGAAAGTTGTTGCCGGGTAAAGCGCTCCGCTTCCTGACCGATCTGGAGGGTCTCGGCGGTGGTGACATGGAAATATTTCGCCTGCTCGGCGACCCGCTCGGCAATGCTGGTGTCGGTCTCCGGGGCGTCGACGAAATAGAGCCGGAAGATGTATTTTTTTCCGCCGGCCCGGACATGGAAACTGTCGCCATCGTTAGCGGCGTTAGGCAGATAGCGACAATCCTTGAAGGTCTTCCAGCCGCGCGCGTGTGCTTCCGGAACGAGGACGAGAAGGAGGACGACGACGAGGAGGCGCGCGGGCCGAGTCAGGGAGAATTTCGCCATCGCGGCTATTCGTAGCGCAGCGCTTTCACCGGATCGACCCGCGCCGCGAAGTAGGCCGGAATGAGTGCGGCTAACGAACATATGATGAAAGCCGCGACGCAGATTCGCACCACGTCGCTCGGGATGACTTCGGCCGGGATCTCCGAGAACTGATAGACCGAGCGCGGAAAGATCTCGATCTGCAGGGTGTTCGCGAGCCAGCGGCTGAATTCATTCCGGAATCGGATCAGCAGCATGCCGAGCCCGAGCCCGCTGAGCGTGCCGAATATCCCGACCACGATCCCTTGGAAAAGAAACACGCCCATGATTTGCCCAATGCTCGCGCCGACCGCTTTCATGATCCCAATTTCGCGCCGTTTTTGCACCGTCACGGTGATGAGGGTGTTCATGATCCCGAACGCCGCCACAATCACGATGAAGAAAAGCAGGAACGCCATCACCGTACGCTCCAGGCTGACGGCGTCGAAATATTGTTTGTTCATCTCGATCCACGTCTGCGCGTACTCGGGCGGCTGGAGGAATTTCTCGATCGCCTGTTTCACCTCGAAGGCATTATCGGGATTCGTCGTCTTCACCGTCAGGCCGTGGAGCGCGTCGCCGAGCCCGTAAAGTTCCTGCCCGACAAAGATCGGCA
>JACCZO010000133.1 GCA_013695925.1 Chthoniobacterales bacterium | reverse complement strand
CGAATGATGCGGATGAATTCATCGAGATTGGCCAGCGCGATGAGGTAACCTTCGAGCGTCTCGGCCCGCTCCTCGGCTTTGCGCAATTCGTAGCGCGTCCGGCGCAGGACGACCTCGCGGCGGTGCTCGATGAAAGCCTGGTTCGCTTCTTTGAGCGAAAGCAGCTTCGGCTTACCGTGATCGATCGCCAGCATATTGACCGCGAAGGAGGATTCCATCGCGGTGTGCTTGTAGAGATTGTTGATGACGACCTTCGGCAGCGCGTCGCGTTTGAGTTCGATTACGACCCGCGTGTTCTCGTCCGACTCATCGCGGATGGCGGTGATGTCGGTTAGGACCTTGTCGTTCACGAGCGCGGCGATGCGCTCGACGAGCGTGGCGCGATTCACGTTGTAGGGAATTTCCGTGATGACGATCTGCTCGCGGCTGCCCTTCAATTCCTCGACCCCGGCCTTGCCGCGGACCTTCATGCTTCCCCGGCCGGTTTCGATGTACTGCTTCACGCCGGCCACGCCGCAGATTGCGCAGCCCGTCGGGAAGTCGGGCCCTTTCACGTACTTCATCAGGGCCTCGACCGTGAGATCGGGGTCGTCGATTTGCGCGCAGATGCCGTCGATGACTTCGCCGAGATTGTGCGGCGGAATGTTCGTCGCCATGCCGACGGCGATGCCGGTGCCGCCGTTTACGAGCAAGTTCGGGAAGGCGGCCGGGAACACGGTCGGCTCCGTCCGCGTCTCGTCATAGTTAGGCACGAAATCGACCGTGTCCTTGTCCATGTCGGTCATGAGCGCGGCGCCGAGATGCGTCATGCGCGCCTCGGTGTAACGCATCGCGGCCGGAGGATCGCCTTCGACTGAACCAAAGTTGCCCTGGCCGTCGATCAGCCTTTCGCGCATTGCCCACGGCTGGGCCATGTGGACGAGGGTCGGATAAATCACGGCCTCGCCGTGCGGGTGATAGTTACCGCTGGTATCGCCACAGATCTTCGCGCATTTCCGGTGCTGCCGATTGGGGTAGAGCGAGAGATCGTTCATCGCAAAAAGAATGCGGCGCTGCGAAGGTTTTAATCCGTCACGCGCATCGGGGAGAGCACGCGAGATGATGACCGACATCGAGTAATCGAGGAACGACCTCGAGACCTCTTCGGCGACATTGATGGGTTCTACATTTTCGTTGGCGTTATACACGATGGGAAATGACTAATGACGAATTAGAATGACGAAGGAATGACCAATGGGCCGCGGGGCTCGCTATTTGCTCCGGTATATTTTCTCCGATGCTAGTCCCGCAACCGACCAGTTGATCGATCAACCGGTTTATCACGGGGCCTTTCGGAATCGTTAGGGCGAAATCAATCACAGACTCACCAAATCTCGCAGTCCGGTCCTCGAGGTGTCCCCCGATTCTGCTCGAATGACATTCTCTCCCTCTCCCCAAAAAGCGATCTCGCGAGCGTCCCTTCCGTCCTTCGCATCATTCGAAATTCCTTCATCATTCGAAATTCGTCATTCCTCACACATCCAGGTTGCGCACATTGAGCGCGTTATCTTCGATATATTGGCGGCGCGGCTCGACGATGTCGCCCATCAGCTTGGAAAACATTTGGTCGGCTTCGACCGCGTTGTCGTCATTCAGGTCAACTTTGAGCAGCTTGCGCTTTTCCGGGTCCATCGTGGTGTTGAAAAGCTCTTTCGCGTTCATTTCACCGAGACCTTTGAAGCGCTTGATCTGCACCCCGCGCCGACCGATTTCCATGATCTTCTCCAGGATCTCCGGAATGGAGAACAGCGGATGCGAGGTCGCTTTCTCTCCTTCCCCCTCGATCAGTTCAAAAATCGGCGCATCGGCCGCGGCGTAGTGGTCAACTTTCAATCCTTTGCGCGCGAGCTCGCTGATCAGTTTGTGAATCGTGGTCGCTTCGTGCAGCTCGATGAGTTTACCGCGGCGGCGATTGCCGTTGGTTTTTGCGGGAGTGCTGACCAAGGGAAGCAACTCCTGCCCCATCTCCACGTCGAAGAGATTGAGGTCGAGGTTGTCTTCGTGGAACCGCCGGACAGAGCGTTCGTCGTGGAAATAATGCACCGACTCCTCGTTGCCGTCGCGCATCTTCACCAGATAAGTGGGCAGCTTGTCCGTTTTCTTGTCGCGATGGTTGAGAAAATCCTCGAAATCACCGCCGTGCCGCCGGACCGATTCGCTAAGCTTGGCCAACTTCTCGAGCTGCTCGAGGATGTCCTTCAATTGCGCGGTGGTCAGCTCCTTGGCGTCGGCCAGATTTTTCAGTCGGACGTCTTCCGCGCCTAACGAGATCAGGATTTTGTTTAGCTGCACGTCGTCATCGACGTACTCCTCGCGCTTCTTGCGCTTGATCTGGTAGAGCGGCGGCTGCGCGATGTAAATCTTTCCCGCCCGGACCAGCTCGGTCATTTGCCGGTAGAAAAAGGTCAGGAGCAGGACGCGAATGTGCGAGCCGTCGACGTCGGCGTCGGTCATGATGATGATCCGGCCGTAGCGCAGCTTGCTGATGTCGAAGGTGCCCTCGTTTTCCTTGCCGTTGCCGGCATCTTCTTTCGGGCGGCCGATGCCGGTGCCGATGGCAGTGATCATCGACTGAATTTCGGTGTTCTTGAGCGCCTGATCGAGGCGCGCCTTCTCGACGTTGATCAACTTGCCGCGGATCGGCAGGATAGCCTGGTAACGTCGATCGCGGCCCTGTTTGGCGGAGCCGCCCGCCGAGTCGCCCTCGACGATGTAGAGTTCGGTCAATTCCGGATCGCGCTCGGAGCAGTCGGCCAATTTGCCGGGCAAGCCGCCGCCGGTCAGTGCGCCTTTGCGGATCGTTTCACGCGCTTTGCGGGCGGCTTCACGCGCGCGCGCCGCCGTCAGCACTTTGTCGAAAATCTTTTTCGCGACCGGCGGATTTTGGTCGAAATAAGTCATTAACCCGTCGTAAACGACCGAGTTCACGACCCCATCGATCTCGGTGTTGACCAGTT
>JACCZO010000114.1 GCA_013695925.1 Chthoniobacterales bacterium | reverse complement strand
CACCGGTCTGCGCCTCCTCGCCTCTTCCGAAGGCCAGATTCTGCCGGCGGAAAAACTCGGCAAACACAAGACCTCCTGGCAGATCGTCACGGTCGTTTTCTTTCTCCTCCTCCTCTCGGCCCGCGAGCTGCGACCCGGATTGGAGATCACGAGCTGGTGGCAAATCGCCTGGCGCTACGGCGGCAACCTCCTGCTCTGGATTACGATCGGCCTGACGATTTATTCCGGGCTCGGTTATCTCTGGCGCCATCGCGCCCTCGTCCGCGCCTAGAATCCTTGATTCCTAAAATTCAATGTAAAGAGAGCAAGTTTTCGTCCTCGTCGGGAATGTGGTGCGTGGTGGTGAGGTGAGACTCTGTCGAGCCGGAGGAAGACGATCTTTGGTGCAGCCGTCCGCCATCCCAGCTCGACAGAGTCTCGCTCCACCGCCGGCTGACCCCCCGGTCTGAGAACTGCCTCGCTAGAAGAAGCTCTGTGGAACTTCGATTTTGTCGCCCGGCTGGAGTTTCGGGTCGAGGCTGGGCTCTTTACGAAATTGCCGCACATCGTAGACCCTCGCCACACTTCCGCGGAGAAGACGAACGCGCTTTTGGTCGGCGAAATCATTGAAACCACCAGCGGCGTTGATCGCGGTCAGGAGGGTCATGTCTTCGGTAAATGAAACTCGGCTGGGCGCGCGCACCGCGCCTCCGATATTGACGAAACGCGTCTGAGGCTGCATCACGATCGTGATCGTCGGATTGGTAAAAATGCGGGCGGATTTGTAGCCGTTCTCGATCGCGGCCGCGATCTGCGCGGGCGCCAGACCCTCAGCGCGAACCTTGTTGATGTAGGGCATGTTGAGCATGCCGTTGGTGTCGACCGTATAAACGTTGTTGACCTGGGCCTGCTCTTCGGCCGGGACGCCGCTGATGCGGAGCTCGACCGGGTCGCCGGCCCGAAGGACGGCATCGGCCAGGGCTGCCGGGGCGAAAGCCGCGAGCAAGGCAAAGACGAGGAACCGGGGAGGCATTCTAGTAGTCCTCCGGCGTGCTCGCTCCATTGCGAGCGGAAGCCACCGCGCGCTGCCGGCGGCGGGCTGGTTTACGCTCGGCGCCAGGGGTGGTGTAGTAGCCGTAGTAGCTGGTGTAGTAATAATAATTTTGGTCGTGTTTCAGATCGACATTATTCAGGACGACGCCGAGCACGTTGCCTCCGACGCCGATGATCGCCTGTTTCACCCGGGTCAACATCGCGCGCGGAAAACGGCGGTGCTGGACGATGATGATCGTCTGGTCGACTTCACTGGCGATGACCGAGGCGTCGCTCACTCCCAACATCGGAGGCGAATCAAACAGGATCATGTCGTAACGCGACTTCAGTTCGACAATCAGGTCCGACATCCGCTGCGAATTGAGAATCCCGACGGCGTCGGAGGGAAGCAGGCCGCTCGGGAGGAGGGTGAGGTTCTCCACCTTGGTCGGAAGGAGCACCTCCTCGAGCGGGATTTCGGTCGTCAGGTAATTCGTTAGGCCAGCTTTGGCCTCGATCTCGAAAAGCGTGTGCTGGACGGGCCGGCGCAAATCCGCATCCACAATTAAGGTGGCATAGCCGCCCTGCGCGCAAATGAAGGCAAGGTTGGCGAGCGTGGTCGATTTGCCTTCGCCTGGGCCGCCGCTGACGAGCGAAATGGTGTTGGCGTCGGGGCCTTTCCGATTGAACTCGATGTTGGTCCGCAGGATTCGGTAGGCCTCGGCGTCCGGAGTATCGCCCCCTTCGTTGGCGAGGAGACCGATATTCTGCGGGATGATGGCGAGGACCGGCACACCGAGCAGGTTCTCGACGTCGTCCATCGTCTTCACGCTGGTGTCGAGATACTCGATGAAAAACGCGAGGCCGATGCCGAGAACGAGGCCGACGAGCGCGCCGAGCGCCATGTTTAAGGCGACCCGCGGACGGGCGGCGGACGCAGCCGGCTCGGCGACCTGCTTCACGCTTATGGCCTGGCGCGGCATCGCCATTTCCATGGTCTGGGTCTGGGCTCGGAGGCGAACGCCGTCACGCAGACTTTTTTCCTTAATGTAGGCGTTCTTGGCCCGGACGTAATTGGCGCTCAGATTTTTTTGCGCGAGCTGCGCTTCGTTGATATTGGTCAGCCGCTTTTTCAACTCGTCGCGGGTCGTTTGAGCCGTGTTTAGGTTGCGCCGGAGTGCATCGCGCACGCTCGCGACCTGCTGCTCGAGCTGGCGAACGTAGACTTCCTTGGTGGCACGAAGGGCTTTTACCTTCGGATGATTTTCCCCGAGGCCGGAATTCAGGAGCTGCGCTTCATTCGCCACCGCTTCCTGATAGTTAGGCAAAATTTTCAGAATCGTCGGGTCCTGAATGTCGAGGGTCGGCATCATCCGCATGAGGTCCTCGCCCTTCAGGGTCTCGATCTGTTGCAGCTTGGCCGTGAGGACGGCGACGTTGGTCTCGGCGTCGTTCACTTCGCCTTCCTGCTTGACAACGTTCGCGTTGGCCGCGGTCAAGGAATCTTCGGTTCCCTCCGGATTGAGATCGATGATGTGTTCCTCGTCTCGGATGCGGGCCACTTCGTTGGCCGCCTCCTCCACCCTGCGATCTTGCTTCGCCACTTCCTCGTTCATTGTGGCCACCGCGCGATTGAGAATCTCTCGCTCTTCCTGAATCTTCTTTTCCTGATAAACGGCGACAATCTTGTTCGCGATATCAGCCGCCTGCTGCGGGTCGGGATCGAAAACGCTGATCTGGAGGAGATCGGTGTTGCGCACTTCGTCGAGGTCAAGCTTGCTGCGCAGGATCTGGTAGGCCTGCTCGCGCGGCGGGCGATAGCCGTTGCGGGTCCATTTATCCTGCAACTTCAGCTCGTCGATCACCGGATAGAGGATGCCGGTGCGCTGCAGCACCTGATAAACGGTAGGCGCGAGCTGAGGATCGTGATAATTCACGATGCCTTCGTTGCCGAAAATGCGGGGGTTCTCGGCCATCGACTTGACCTCGATAAAAACCGACGACTGATATTCGCGCGGCTGGAAATAGGTCACCACCGCCGTCGTGATGACGACGAGAAGAAAGGCGAGGAGGATCAGGCCCCAGCGAACTCGGATAACCCGCCAATAATCGAGAAAGTGGAGACTAACGTCTTCTTGGTGTGCCATGAAATGGTGGTGCCGGCCAGGGTGGGAAACCTACTTGAATTACCACCCCGGTGCAAAAGTCATGCCGGAGAAGGCGGGGGAGGTCAAAAAGTCGCGCTTAAACCCAGATAATAGCGGTTTCGCGAGTATTCACGAAGGGGAATATCGGAAAAAATCTCGGTGTGACTGTACCCGGCGAGAGCGGCAAAGGTGCGGTTGATCTCGTAGCGGAGGCCAATCGTGAGATCGAGTGAGTCTTCCGTAAACGAAGGAAAGAAAGTGGTTGGTGTGATGAGACCCTCGTTGTCATCGTGCTGATAATAAATCGACACAATTGACGAAAAGCGTGGAGTGAAGGCGTAGTTTAGCCGCAACCCGGTTCGAAAAGAATGGCGGGAGGCCGCCCCGGGAACGTCGGGCTGGTCGAGGCCGTAACGGTTGTTCCAACTGAGGGTGGAACGCTCGCTCAGCGCATAGTTGAGCGTCGCCTCGGCATAGGGCGAGGTGCGCTCGCCAAAATCCTCAAACTCGCGAAATTCCACGCCTCCCCGCACCGAAATGTTGAAGCGCGGGTTGAAGCTGTGGTCCAGCCCGCCGAGGAAAAAGTGTGACACTGAATCGCGCGGATCCGTATCGAAATCGATGATCTGGTAGCGATATTCGGCGACCAATGAAGTCGTGGGGAGGACGAGAAAGCGAAACTCGTTTCCAAAAGTATGTATCAGGCGATCCTCGTACAAGGCGATCGAGCTGTCGTCGTAATAGAGCGCTCCGAGAGTGTAGCTGGTCACCGTTGAGAATTTGGGCGCCCATTGGTAGGAGACGGAAAACTTGTTCGCGGTGTAGAAATAATTTCCGCTCCGCCGGTTGATGCCAAAGCCGGAGTTGAAATCGGGCTGTGATTGGTAGGCCAGATAAACCGAAGCGGCGAGTCCGAGACGCGGCGTCGCCTGGTGGCTCACCGTGAGGCTAAAGCCGCTCGTGATGTCGTAATCCTGACCGAGCGTGTTGGTATAATAGTAGGTCAGGCCGCCGAAGGCCCGGAGGGCGAGCTGGGTGCGTGCATTCCCGAATTTATAATCGAAATCGACCCTCCCATCGGTGAAGAACGAGCCAGTTGGATTGATGCTCGTCGTGTTCACATTGTCGTCGTAGCCCTCCCGCACCGAAACTGAGACGCGAAAAGGTGAGCGCGCGAAATTACCCGTGCCGAGAACCGGCTGGACGGCCGGGTCGGAAGTGCCGGCGATTGGTTCGGCATCGGGATTTTCCTGGCCCTGCAAACTGCCAGCGAGGACGACGAGAGCGAGCGCGCTAACGAACAGGTGTGTCCGGACCGAAGGAAAGATTTTCGTCATGAAACACATATTGGGAGATAATTTACGGCGGCCCGTGCGACCATCGCGGTGCAGAGTATGCATTTCCGATGAGCAAGAGCAACCTAATTCTTCGCCGAAAGACGCGGCGCGGACGCCGGGCGTCCAAAAGCCGTCCGACGGCGGAAACTGTAGGGGGGCGCTTCGCCGGCCCCGATTCCGCAACAGGGCAGCCGAAGCGGCCGCCCTACAATTGGGCTTTTGGCGTGACTTATCAGACGCCCTCTTAGCTTAGGGTTCGACCGGAGCGGTTTCAGGCAAAGGCGCGTTCTTGTCCGGCAGTTCATTGTGCGGATGTTTCCCGCCAGAATCCGCCCGGCTCCATAAGGCGAGATGGGCGGCGTAGGACGCGCGGGTCACCCGCGAGCGCGGGTCCCACGCGCGGGCTCGCCAAAACATCCATTCTGCCTCCGGGAAACGCCCGAGTGCATCATAAACCCGGCCGAGCGCGATCAGAAAAGTCTCGTCGTTAGGCGCGAGCGCCAGAGCGCGCCCAAACGGCCCAAGCGCGGCTTCATAAAATGACGCCGCCGCCGCCGGGTTTTTGAAGAGCGCCTCAGCCCGGCGGACACGACTTTCGCCGAGATAAAAAAAGGTTTCCGGGTTCTGATCGTCGCGCGCCACCGCCAGCTGCGCCCAGCGCATCGCAGCCAGGTGGCGTTCATCACGCAGGGCGACGCGCGCGCACTCGGCGTAGTATTCGGCCCGCGTGTAGCGGAGCGCACCAGCGAGGAGAAGCAACCCGAGCAGCGGAAGGGCGAGCCGCTCAAAATAGATCGGCGGCGGCGCATTTTGCGCGGTCTCCTTTTCGCGATCCCGTCCCGGGTTGGCGAAAATGCCGAAGACAAAAGCGAGCAAACAAACATTCGCCGGGATGTGGAGATTGAAATCGAAAACCGAATGAACCAGGTAGGCGGTGACCGCGCCGAAAGCGCCAATATTCAAAGCCAGGTTATTGCTCAGAGGTCGCCCCGAGAGCGCCAGCCGGCGCGGCCCGAGCTTTTGGTAGGCCTGCCATCCGCTGCCCAAGTGCGCACCGAGGAAGAAGAGAAAAGCTGCTCCACCGAGCGCGCCGTATTCGGCGAGGAGGTGAAGATAATCGTTATGCACTTGCACCGGGTCGAGCTGGACTCGCTCGGTCCGAAAATGGCGACCGTAATAGAGATAAGTGCCGCTGCCCGTGCCGAAAACGGGCTGCAATTTCCATTGCGCGAGCGCGGCCTTCCAGAGATCGAGTCGCACGTTCTGGGTATCGACCACATTCTGCGCGCGACCGCTGAGATAATCGCTTTTTTTGAACCCAAAGAAGAGCGCACCGAGAAGTAAGAGCGCAAAAACTCCGCCGCCCAGAGCCGCCCGCCAGAAAATCGTCCATCCCGCGCGGCGCAAGGCGACCAAGGTAAGTACCACGACCGCCAGCAGGCTGGCGGCTCCGCTCAAATAACCGCCGCGGCTTCCCGTTAGGGCGAGCCCCGCGAAACAAATCAGGCCGGCATAACCGGTGAGGAGTTTTGCCCAGACAGGCCAGCGACTCCAGCAGGCGACGCTGAAGCAAAATATGCCGAGCACCTCGACGAGGCCAGCGAAGTGATTCGGGCAGCCGTAAAATCCGCTCGCCCGTCGCCCATAATCGAAGCGCTGCAGAAACGAGATGAGCATGAAGTTATCCCCGTTCCGGAATTGAATCGCACCAATCCCCACCTGGACGAGCGCGACGACTACCAGGACAAGAAGAATCGCCATCCGCCAGGGCGCGGAAGTGAAAATAAAAGCGACGGCGAGGTAAACGACGAGTCCACCCAGAACCGAAAAAATATCCACCCGGGCAAGATACGGGACCGGCGAAAACCAGGCGCGCACCAGGATGTAACCGAAGAAAACGGCCGAAGCCCAAAGACAGATGCGTTCCGGTGCGGGCTTCGATCGCCGCAGGGAAAAAAGAGCCAGCAAACCGGCCACGCCCAGGAGTGCATACATCGGCAGGCTGTAGGCCAGGCGAGTGCCGCCGATCAGGACTTGCAGGCCGGCCAGCGCCAGCACGACGAGGCAAGCGGCCAGCATTTCGCTCGCGCGGGAATGAAAAGAAGGATTAGCGGGCACCGGGTGCGGAAGTTACAGCAAAGCGCGGCGAAGCGACGAATCTTTTCGCGCGCGGGCGCGCCCGGCTTCCGTTCTGCCTAACGCCTAACGATTCGACGGCGGAGTTGCCTGGCAGGGACCGACAAACGAGCCCGGCTTCAGGCGCAGAAATTCGTCCAGTTGGCTGGTGCGCACGGCGCGCTGCGTGCCGTCGTCACAGACAAGGTTGAGCGGCTCGTGCGGATCGAACCCTTCGTTCGGGCCGCCGCTGGTCCCGATCAGCGCTCCCTGTTCGGGCGCGGTCTGCACTTCGGGGCGCTCGCTTGCTTTGCTCTCCCGCCGGGCTGCCTCGCGAATCGCTTCCGCGCAATTCGGCACCTTGGCCATCGCGGCATCGGTGATTTTCGTCAGGTCGCCCTCTGCCGTGCTGGCCGCCGCCACAATCGCCCCGGCCTCTTCACAATTCACTTTCCCCACGCAGCGCAAAACCATCCCCACGATTTCGCCGGCCGCTTCGCGCCGCAGCCTAAGGGCCGTTTGCGTGATGACCGCCGCGCTGTTGCGCCGCCCGCGCACGACCGCGCAGACTGCGCTCAGGAATTCAATTTGGCTGGCACTTTTCAGCGATTTGTTTTCCGGCAACTCCGCCGCGATCAAATCCGCCGCCTTTACTTCCCGGGCCGGCGCCGCCGGGAGCGTGGTGGCCCAGAAGCCGGCCGCAAGCAGAAGGGCCCCGAGAAAGAGCGCGCTCAGTGTCTTCGCTCCAGATGGCCGGCCAGCCGAGGCCGAGTTGCGCAATGATTTCATCGCAATTGAACCACACTCGCACGTCCGGGGAGCGGGCAAAGGGAATCGAACCCTCATAGCCAGCTTGGAAGGCTGGAGCTTTACCATTAAGCTATGCCCGCGCGCGCCTAAGCTGCCGCGGCCCTCCGGCCTTGCCAAGTTTTTTCCGCGCCATCGGCAGGCTTGCCATCCGAGTCTCGGCCGACTAGCAATGAGTGATGAAATTCTTGCGCCTTCTTGGTTTTCTCGCGCTCTGCGCCACGGCCCGGGCCGATCTGACCATCGTCCAACAAATGAATGGCGCCGAGGGCCTCCACAAAATCACCTTCAAGGTCAAAGGGGACAAGGCGCGAGTCGAAGTGAATCCACAGGTCACCACCATCATCGACGCGAAGAGCGGCGACCTCACGACGTTGCTGAACGACAAAAAAAGCGTGATGCGCATCTCTGGCGAGCGCGCCAAGGCGATGGCCGAAATGGCGAAATCTTTCGTGAAGGAAGAGAACCCGGAGCAGGCCCTGCCCAAGCCGACCGGTCGCAAGGAAACGATCAAAGGTTACGAGACTGAGGAATACGTAACCGATTCGCCGAAATATCACGCCAGCTATTGGGTGGCGAAGAGTTATCCAAACTACGAGGGCATCCTCCAACAAATGGCGCTCCTGCAACGCGGCGCATTTGCCGGCATCACCAAGGGGATGCCGGATTATCATGCTCTTCCGGGCCTACCCATGCGGACCGAGATCAAGACTTCCGGCCAGGGCGAAATCACGAGCACGATTGAGTCCGTCAGCCTCGAACCGCTTCCCGCTTCGGAGTTCGAAATCCCGGCCGGCTATTCCGAAATGAAGATGCCCGATTTCCTGCAGAGCAAACCGCCGCCGGACAAACCTGGCAATCCATGACGGGCAAACGGCCGCGTCTGGTTCTCGCCTCCGTCTCCCCGCGCCGCCGCCAACTACTCGCCGAGGCTGGCTACGATTTCGAGGTCGTGGCGCCGGAAGTGGAGGAACAACACTTCGAAAAGCTGACCGTCCGCGAACTCACCTCCTATAACGCGCTCCGCAAAGGCCTGGCGGTTGCGCGCCAGCATCCCGGCCGGGTCGTGCTCGCCGCCGACACACTGGTCGCGCTCGATCATCAGTTACTCGGCAAACCGGCCGACCACGCCGAGGCGGCGCGGCTGCTGCGCCTGCTCAGTGGCCGCACTCATGTCGTCGCTTCGGGCGTCTTCATCGCCTATTTGCATCGCGGAAAATCAATCGCCTTTTCCGTTCTCTCGCGGGTGGTCTTCAAAAAATTGAGCGAGCAGATGATCGCCGACTATCTCACCATCATCGACCCGCTCGACAAAGCGGGTGGCTACGCCGCCCAAGGAGAAGGGGGCGCGATCATTGCTCGCATCATCGGTTCGCAAAGCAACGTCATCGGCCTCCCACTTGAAAAAACGAGGAGCGCGCTCGAGCTCTTCGAGATTCGCCCGCGGATCTGACGCCTAACGAGTCTCAACCACGGCCGGCTCCTCGGCCGCGGCCAGCGCTTCCTCTCTCCGCTCCCGCTGCAGCACGCGGTAAAGGAACCAGACACAACTCCGGACCTTCCAGGTTCCGCCCGCCCGCCTGCCGGACGACTTCAAGCCAGTCGATCGACTTCCGCCCGCGACTCCGCCCAGAAGGCGATTCGGTTTTCGTTAGGCTGGTCCTTCGCGTCGGGGGTAAATCCGAAAAAGGCCTGCGGTTTGTCGCCCGGCGGTTGATAGGTTCGCCATTCGTCATCGCCGCTCCCGACCGAAAAGCCGAGAACAGGCAGGAGCTGGCCATAGAATTTCTGGGCGGCCGCCATGTCGGCGACGCGCAGGTCGATGTGGTCAAAAATCCGGGTTTTCATGATTGTCAGGCAGGCGAGAGCAGGAGGCGGGCAATGGAGAGATAAAATAGCAAAGTCAGAATATCCGCCAGCGCGAGAGTGAGCGGTCCAGCCGCGATCTTGGGATCGAGCCGCAAGGCGTGGAGGAGGGAGGGAATGCTCAGCCCGAGCAGACAGGCCATGACGAGCGAAGTCAGGATGCTGACCCCAATCACGATCGCCGGCCAGCCGGCGCCGAGCCAGAACCAGACAATCGCGCCGACCAAAAGTCCGCAGGCCGCGCCTAACAATAACGCGGTCTGCACCTCGCGCTGCAGGGTGCCAAGATACCAGCGCACGGTCGGCCGGGTCGAGCGCAGCGCCTGGATCGTCACCGCCATCGACTGGATACTGACGCTCTCCCCCAGCCCGAGGACGAGAGTCAGAAAAAATGCGATCACCAGGCTTTGCGCCAGGGTGAGCGCGAAAACGCTCGCCAGGAGCGCGCAGGCCGTCCCACTCGCGATGGTCGCGAGCAGCCACGGGAACCGGTAACGAAAAGCGCGGACCGGTCCCGCACCCCGCACCTGCGAGACATGAAAACCGATCGTCTCGAAGACATCCTCGTGTTGTTCGCGCTCTGCGATGTCGAACACCTCCTCGGTAAAAACACCGACGTCGATCACCCCGAGGATGCGCCGTTCCCCATCCACCACCGGAAAGGCAAAGAACTTGTGCAGGACAAAAAATTCGCAGGCCTCGAGCAAAGTCGCCGTCTGCGGAATGGCCACGACCCGCTTGATCATCAGATCGCTGATTCGCTGATCGGCCGCCGCCGTCAGCAAGCGCCGCGTCGGCAGCACCCCGGCCAAACGCTCGGCTTCGTCGACCACATAAAAATAAACGATTTTCTCGCCGACCCCTTCCCGCCGGACCGCCTCGAGCGCCTCGTGCGTCGTCATCGTTTCGCGCAGTTTCGCAAAATCCTGCCGGATGAACCCGGTCACCGGCTGGTCGAGATGTTGCGGAGCGCCGTTCATCGGCGGGACCATAGCCGCGAACGCATCCCCCTTCCAACCTCGCTCCCGCCGCCAAGCGGTCTCAGGCGCGGCCTCGAGGGCGTTGCTGAGCGAGAAGAGAAAGAGGAGCGTCCCGCCTTCCGCCAAGGCGCCGATCGCCGCCGCGCCGAGCGCGACCACGATCATGAGGAGATTGATGTTGAATTCCCCCGGGCGCAGCTCGCCGGCCACTCCGAGGGTTCCCCCGCAATCCGCGGAGGGAAAATCGCAAAATCCGGTAGGCTGTCGTCCGATGGAACGCGATCGTCTCGTTATGAGTGCGAAAATGAAAGCGACCGTTTTTCACGGATCGAACCAGATTGCGATCGAAGAAGTACCGCGTCCCCGCGCCGGAGTTGGCGAAGCCGTCGTGCGCATTACCCTGACGACAATCTGCGGGACCGACCTCCACATTTTGCGCGGAGAATATGCCGTGAAACCCGGGCTGGTGATTGGGCACGAGCCGGTCGGTGTGATCGAGGAACTGGGAGACGGCGTGACGGGTTACAATGTCGGAGATCGGGTGCTGCTGGGCGCGATCACGCCCTGCGGCCAATGTCGCGCCTGTTTGTCGGCGCAATGGGCGCAATGCGGACACGGCGAAGGCATTGAAGCCGCCGGCGGCTGGCGTTTCGGGAACACGATCAACGGCGCGCAGGCGGAATACCTCCTCGTGCCCAACGCGCAGGCGAACCTGGCGAAAATCCCCGACGAACTTTCCGACGAACAGGTGGTGCTGCTGGCGGATATCGCTTCGACTGGATTTAGCGGAGCGGAGGCGGGCCAGATCAAGATCGGCGATACCGTGGCTGTCTTCGCGCAGGGACCGATCGGGCTTTGCGCGACCGCGGGCGCGAAATTGATGGGCGCCTCGTTCATCATCGGCGTCGAGAGCGATCCGGTGCGGATGAAGATGGCGCGGCAGATGGGTGCCGACGTCGTCCTTGATCCGAAACAGACAGATGTGGTTGCGGAGATAAAGCGCCTAACGAATGGTGGCGCCGATGTGGCGATCGAGGCACTCGGCATTCAGGAGACGTTCGAGAACGCGCTGCGTTGTCTCCGCCCCGGCGGGACCTTGAGCAGCCTCGGGGTTTATTCAGGAAAATTGGCTGTCCCGTATGATGCGTTTGCGGCCGGCCTCGGCGATTACCGGATCGTGACAACGCTGTGTCCGGGCGGAAAAGAACGAATGCGGCGGCTCATGAGCATGGTGCAATCGGGTCGCTTCGACCCGCTGCCACTCATCACCCATCGCTTTCCGCTCGACCAGATCGTGGAAGCGTATGAACTATTTGGAGAGCGGCGCGACGGCGTCCTAAAGGTGGCGATCAGGCCGTGAGATCGAGCCGGGTCCGTTGTTGGTAGCTTTCTTCTTTCTGCCCGATGAAGCGAATTGCACTTCTCACCAGTGGCGGCGACGCGCCCGGGATGAACGCCGCCATCCGCGCGATTACGCGCCGTGCTCTTTTTCATGGCGCGGAGGTCTTCGCGATTCGGCGCGGCTACGCTGGTTTGATCGACGGCGACTTCGTCCAGTTCGGAGCGCGCGATGTCGGCCACATCGTGCAGCTCGGCGGGACGATCCTGGGGAGCGCGCGTTGCGCCGAGTTTCGCACTGCGGAAGGCGTGGGGCAGGCGGTGGATTCGTTAGGGAAACACGGGATCGACGGGCTCGTCGTGATCGGCGGCAACGGTTCCCAGGCCGGTGCGCACGACCTGGCGCAGCGCGGTTTTCCGGTCATGGGAGTCGCCTCGACAATCGACAACGATCTCTGCGGGACCGACGTCACGATCGGAGTCGACACCGCGCTCAACATCGCCCTCGAAGCGATCGATCGGTTGAAAGTGACGGCTCTTTCCCACGGCCGCGGCTTTCTCGTGGAAGTCATGGGGCGCGATTGCGGTTATCTCGCGCTCATGGCGGGGCTGGCCGGCGGCGCGGACGTGATCGTCATCCCGGAGATACCGAGCGATCCGGAAACGGTGGCGAGCGAGCTGCGCGCCGCCTACGACCGCGGTAAATCGCACGCTCTCGTCGTCGTGGCGGAAGGCTCCGAATACAACGCGGAGAAGCTGAGCGACTACTTTGGGCAACATCACGAGCGACTGCAGTTCGCCCTGCGGGTGACGAAGCTCGGCCACGTCCAACGCGGCGGTGCACCGACTGCTTTCGATCGTATTCTTGCAACCCGACTGGGCGCGGCGGCGGTCGATCATCTCGTCGCCGGCGAGGAGGGCATGCTCGTGAGCATGCAAAGTGCAAAGATCACGACGACGCCGTTAGGCGAGATTGTCGGCAAACAAAAGCCGCTTGATCCAGAACTGTTCCGGCTCGCGCAAAGTCTGGCTCGATGAAGAAAAACACCATGAAAACGAAGCGCCAGTCCGTTGCGGCGTCACGCCGGCGAAAGAAGATCGACCGAGTGAGCGAGGCGGCGGTCGTTAGCACAATTTTAGTCCCGGTCGATTTTTCGATTCAGTCGGCGAAGGCGCTGCACTACGCCTGCACGCTCGCGAAGGCGTTTGGCGCCAGGCTGCACCTGCTGCACGTGAACGAAGCCGTGGTCGATGCGCCCGCGCTCGCTTCAGCTTTTTTCCCGTCGCGCGAGCGGAACTACTTCGGCGGCTCGACGATTTCGCCGCGGATTTTTCGCTGCCGAGTCGCGGACTGCGCTGTCACATCCGCGCCGGCAGAGCTTTCGACGAAGTCTGCCAGGCGGCGCGCGAGCTTTCGGCCGATCTGATTGTTTGCGGGACCCACGGGTATCGCGGAATGGCGCGGCTCCTCCTGGGGAGCACCGCGGAAAAGATCGTGCAACATGCCGCCGCTCCCGTGCTCATCGTGCGAGAGCACGAGCGGGAGTTCGTCGCGCCGCGGCGGCGCCAGGCAAAGCGCAACCGCAGATCTGTGCGATTGAATCGAATCGTCGTCGGCACCGATTCTCTGAAACTTCCCGTGACGCCCTCGTCTACGCGATTGCATTCGCGCGGCGTTTTGGGGCCGACCTCGTCTTACTCAATGCCATTTATCCGCAATACTACGCGACGAATGCGGACTATCTCCCGATCGACTACGGGTCCCTGCTCGACGAGACACGCCGCGCGGCGGAGAAGGACATGGACGAGATAGGGAAGAGCGTTTCTTTCGGCGACGTTTCCTTCCAGGCGCGAATCGAGGAAGGACATCCTGGCGAGACCCTGGTAAAAGTTGCCGAGGAGGAGGGCGCCGATCTGATTGTCGTCTCCACGCATGGCCGCACCGGACTGCCGCACGTGCTCGTCGGCAGCACGGCGCAACATGTCGTGCGCCACGCTAATTGCCCCGTCCTCGTGATCCCACGAGCCGCCAGGACCACGACAACCTCCTGACGCTGCCGATTCCGATGAGCCTCAGAAAGCACACTTTCACCCTTGGGATCGAGGAGGAGTTTCAGATCATCAATCCGGAAACGCGCGAGCTCGTTTCACACATCCAGCAAATCCTGGCCGACGGAAATATGATCCTGCACGAGCGGGTCAAACCGGAGATGCACCAGTCCGTCGTTGAACTGGGAACTGAGATCTGCACGGATGTGCGGATGGCGCGGGAACAAGTGATCGACCTGCGCAGCCAGCTCGCTTCCGTCGCGGCGCGAAGTGGTTTGAAGATCGCCTCCGCCGGCACCCATCCTTTTTCGCATTGGAAAGACCAGCTGATCACGGACCACGAACGCTACGCGACGCTGGTCAAAGACCTGCAGCAGATCGCGCGGATCAATCTCATCTTCGGGCTGCACGTGCACGTCGGCATTCCCGATCGCGAAGAAGCGATCGATATCATGAATCAGGCGCGCTACTTTCTTCCGCACCTTTACGCGCTCTCGGTCAACTCCCCTTTTTGGTTAGGCGAGAACACGGGCTTGAAAGCCTACCGCCAGATGATCTTCGAGCGTTTCCCGCGCACTGGCATTCCCGACGCTTTCGAGAGCCTCTCCGAATACGAGGACTACTTGAAGCTGCTCGTCATGACCGGCTGCATCGACAACGCGAAGAAGATTTGGTGGGACATTCGGCTGCACCCATTCTTCGATACGATCGAGTTCCGCATCTGCGATGCGCAATCGCGCGTCGACGACACGATTGCGCTCGCCGCTTTGATGCAGGCGATTGTGGCGAAGCTGCAAAAGTTGCGGGATCAAAACACGACCTTCCGCAGTTATCCGCGCCGGCTTCTGGATGAGAATCGCTGGCGCGCCTCGCGCTACGGGATCGATGGGAAAATGATCGACTTCGGGCGGCGCTGCGAAGTGGATGAGCGGGAGTTACTCAGCGAGATGCTGGCTTTCGTCGCCACGGAGATGGACGAATTGGGCAGCCAGGCTGAGCTGGCGCACCTCGAACGCATCATGCGCGAAGGCACCGGCGCCGATCGTCAACTGGCGGTCTGGGAGGCCACGCATGACGTTAAAGCGGTGGTCGACCAGATCGTTAGGGAAACCTACGAAGGATTGCGCCTCCCCTAATTCGGGGAGGGCGAGGCCAAGTCAACGAGCGCTTGTTCTGCTTCCTCGAGGCTGGCACAAGTCACGACGCGGACCTGCTTCCCGTAGTGAAAGGAAGACATGATTTGCAATCCGATATCGCGCCGGCGATCGGGGACGACGCGCGCGACCACTGCCACTTGGGCATCGTTACATAGCTGCATGATCTTCTGGATCGGCGATGCGCATAACGGGTCCATCGATTCCAAACGGGAAAGATCGACGAGCAGGCCAAAACCAGGTTGGAGCCTGGAC